>CAUVFG010000071.1:0-6365 GCA_963551125.1 uncultured Selenomonas sp.
CTTGTCTTCCTCTCCAAATTTCATCGCGTCACACCCCCTCAGCCTTTATTCTCCGCGGTTGCAGCCTTGGGACGGGTAACTACCTCGTCGATCAGCCCGTACGCCTTGGCTTCCTCCGCCGACATGAAGTTGTCGCGCTCCGTATCGACGTTGATCTTCTCCGGATCCTGCCCCGTATGATGCGCGAGAATATTGTTGCCGACCTCACGCAGGCGCAGGATCTCCTTTGCCTGGATCTGGATGTCGGTCGACTGTCCCTGCGCACCGCCGAGCGGTTGATGGATCATGATGCGCGCGTGCGGCAGTGCGTAGCGTTTCCCCGCAGCGCCCGCCGTCAAGAGGATGGAGCCCATGCTCGCCGCCTGTCCGATGCAGATCGTCGAGACATCGGGCTTGATGTACTGCATCGTGTCGTAGATGGCAAGTCCTGCCGTCACGACACCGCCCGGGCTGTTGATGTAGAGGTGGATGTCCTTGTCCGGATCCTCGGACTCGAGAAAGAGCAGCTGTGCCACAACGACATTTGCCACACTGTCATCAATCGGTCCACCTAAGAAGATGATGCGTTCCTTGAGCAGGCGGGAATATATGTCATAGGCACGCTCCCCGCGGCTCGAGTTCTCCACCACCATTGGTACATAATAACTCATGTGTTCCTCCCCACAGGGATTCCCTTATGCCGTGATATTGTCCACGATGAACTGCGCCGTCTTCTTGCGCAGCACAGTCGCGGCGAGGTCACTGACACGCCCCTGCTCCTTGATGATCTTCTGAACCTGCTTCGGTGTCGCACCGTAGGAGAGTGCCATCGCATAGACTTCCTGATCGAGATCCCTTCCCTCGACCTTGATCCCCTCAGCCTTTGCGACCTCCTCAAGCATGAGGTCCGTGCGGACGTTCTTCTCCGCCGTTTCACGATACTCGTCGCGAATGCGCGCCATATCGAGACCCGCGTACTGGAGATACTGCTCGAGGCTCATTCCCTGCTGCTCGAGACGCATCGCCATCTCCTGAATCATCGCCGTGATGCGGTTCTCGACCATGACGGGCGGGATCTCCATCGTGCAGCCCTCCGTTGCCATGTCGATTGCCTTCGTGCGGCGCTCCGTCTCAGCCTGACGCTCCGCGCCCGCCTGAAGGTTCTTACGGATATCCTCGCGCAGCTCTGCCATCGTCTCGAACTTACTCGCCTTCTTTGCGAACTCATCGTTCAGCTCGGGCAGCTCGCGCGACTTGATGCTGCGGACTGTGCACTTGAACATGGCGGGCTTGCCCTTGAGGTTCTCTGCGTGGTACTCCTCGGGGAATGTGACGTTCACCTCGCGCTCCTCGCCGATCTTCGCGCCGATGAGCTGATCCTCAAAGCCCGGGATGAAGCTGCCCGAGCCAATCTGCAGCGGGTAGTCCTCGCCCTTACCGCCCTCGAACGCCTCGCCATCGACGAACCCCTCGAAGTCAAGGGTCACGAAATCGTCCTTCTTGACCTCGGCGTCTGCCGGTGCATCCACAAGTGTGCCCTGATGCTGGCGCATGCCCTCGATCTGACGGTCGATATCCTCCTCGGACACGGTGACCTCCGGCTTCTCCACCGTCAGCCCCTTGTAGTCGCCGAGCGTGACCTCGGGGCGCTGCGTGAACTTCGCCGTAAAGACGACATCCTTGCCCTCCTCAAGGGTCACGATGTCGATCTCCGGACGCGTCACAGGCTCCATGTTCTGTTCCGTCAGCGCATCCTCGAAGGCCTGCTGTGCAACGCCCTCAAATGCCTCCTGAACAATCGCATCCTTGCCGACAAAATTCTCAACGATCTTGCGCGGTGCCTTTCCCTTGCGGAAACCGGGAATGTTGACACGTGCGGAGATGCGCTTTGCCGCGCCGTCTGTCGCCTTCTCAAGCTTTGCCTGCTCAACTTCAATCGTCAGAGTGACCTCGCGGTTTTCACCATGCTCTGCCGTAACCTTCATTGTATGAAACAACCTCCTGCTATTTTCCTATGGAAACGCCGCATTTCTCGGTGCTTCCCGATATGCGGACACGCAAAGAGCGCAACGTCCGCGATTCTATCTGTATGGTATCACAAAAACCCCAAAATGACAAGATAACTTATTTCAATAGCTCCGTCATGCGCGGGAGCGGCTCAGAGAGATCCATATGACCCGAGAGCGTCTCCACGGGTGCACCGTCAATGAGGATCTGCACCTTCTGTACCTCGGGGAAGTCCGTGAGCGTGTTCACAATCGAGCCGACGAGCATTTCCTCGCCCGTCGATCCGCCGCTGAAATTCATTTGCAGTTCCTTCGAGAAGTCCACCGCTGCAATGCCGTCCTTCACCATAACGCTGCGCAGCTTTGCCTTCTTCGGGATGACGTTGGTCTGCCCCTTCTCCTTCGTGCCCGTGAGGAGGGACTTCAGCGCAGCTGTGTACTTGTCGTCCTTCTCCGTGTTCACCGTACGGCTGACCGGAACCAGCCCCGTCCCGTCACTGCGCGCATAGTAGACATTCACCTGAGCCTCCTTCGGCGCTGTCGCCGCAGGCGTCTCTTTGGGCGCCGCCTGCTCCGTCTTCGCAGCATCTCCGGGTTGTGCCTTCTGCTCATCCGCGCAGCCTGCCCCGAGGGTGATCAGTGCCGCACAGGCAAGCAAGGCAAGTGTGTATGTCATCGTTTTGCATCGCATCAACATCACTTTTCTTCTCCTTCCGCGTTGAAATAACGGGCAATGGCATGAAAGATCGCCTGTGCCATCTGCTCCTGATAGTCCGCATCCGCGAGCAGCGCTTCCTCATCCGGATTGGAAAGGAAACCGAGTTCCACGAGCGATGCGGGAATCTCCGTGTGACGCAGGAGATAGAATCTCGCGTATTTGACACCACGGTTGAAGAGTCCTCCCGCAGCGGCAAGTTCCTCATTGAGAAGGGTCGCAAAGTGCTCGTCCTCATCGGTCTTCGGGTAGTAGTAGGTCTCCATGCCGTGTGCATCGGGATTTGTAAACGAGTTGCAGTGCACGGAGAGAAAGAGTTCTGCGGACGGGTGTGCAAGACTCACGTCTACACGCGCCTGCAGTTCCCCCGCATCGGTGCTGCCCGCAGGACCGACATCCACGTCCTTCGTGCGCGTCATGACGACCTCTGCGCCCGCGCCGCGCAGGAGCTGCTCCGTACGCAGGGAAACGGCAAGCGCCACATCCTTTTCGCGCACACCCGAGTAGCCGATCGCCCCCGTGTCGCTGCCCCCGTGTCCGGGATCGATGACGACGGTATGCCCGTGCAGATCAATTTGCTCCTCCACGCTCCCGTCATCGGCAAAGATGTCGATGACAAGATATTCCTTCGTCTTTCCGCGCGCGTCGCTCGGCACAGTATAGATGTGATAGGCGTCCTCATGGAGGAGAGAATGCCCTGCCCTGATACGCAGCTCGGCGCGACGCTTGTCCTCCGGCGTGACCGTAATCTGCTCTGCAATCGCCCCTGCAGGCGCGTATTCCTGCGGGAATTTCTTATCGAGCTTCACGTCCTCGAGTGCGAGAACGAGTTCATTGTCGCCGTGCTCACGTGACGAGAGCGCATAGGAGAGATCCGTGCGGTTCACGCCGATCCGAACGCGCACAGCCGCACGCCCGTCGATCTCCACCTCCTGCGTCTCGATGCTCATGAGGCGGTGCGTCTTGCCTTTCGCCTCGCCCGTCCCTGCCAAAAAAGTACAGAAACAGACAAAAAGCGCTGCCACTGTGAGCAGCGTCCTTGCACATACATTCCACCGTATCAATGCCAATAACACCTCCGATTCATCCCTTCAGCAACTCTAATGCCTCGTCCTCAGCTGCCTCCGTGGCAGCTGAGTCGCGCTCCATTGCAATCGTCAGATAATCTCCCTCGGAGATGTCCGCAGGAAGAAACGCTTTGGGGAAATTGACCTTCTCCATCGCATCGCCGAGCAGCAGCACGGCGTACTTCCCCTCAAAGCGGTCAAGATATGCTGAAATCATTGTTTCTCCCCCTTTTCCACGGAAATATCATAGGTCTTCCCGTCGCTCGTCACCGTGATCGTCCCATTCGCCGCCGTCACATAGATGGGGATGTCGAGCGCGTGATATTTTTTCATCGTCTCCTTGTGCGGATGACCGTAGTCGTTGTTCACACCGCAGGAGATGAGCGCAGCCTCGGGTCTTACGGCGCGCAGGAAATCCGCCGTGGAGGAGGTCTTGCTGCCGTGATGCCCCGATTTCAGAATCGTGCTCTGCACGGGGCTTCCACTCGCAAGAATCGCCTGCTCCTCCTTCTTCTCCGCATCGCCCGTCAGCATCATGGAGAAATTGCCGTAGACGAGGCGTCCAACGACGGACTCATTGTTCGGGTCGTGCTTGTAGCCCTTGACATTGCCCTCCTTCACGAGTGCTGCCGAGGGACCCAGCACCTCGAACACGGCACCGCCGCCAAGGTCGACACGGTCGCCCGCAACCAGCCCCTTGCGCTCGATATGCTTGTCCTTGAGTTTTTTCACATAGCCGAGAAAGAGCTTCGAGGTCGAGGGCATGCCGTTGTCGTAGACCATGCCGACGGTGTATTCGTCAAGCAGGACATCCATGCCGCCGATGTGGTCAGCATGCGGGTGCGTGAGGATGACAGTGTCGATCTTTTTCACGTCCGCCTTTTTCAGCTCGGCGCGCAGCTTGTCGCGCTCGTCCACATCACTTGTATCCACAAGAACAGTCTTCTCCCCCGTTTGGATGAGGATGGAGTCCCCCTGCCCGATGTTCAGCACCTTGACCGTAATCGAGCCATCCGCCTTATGCCCGGCAGAAGACGTCGGCGCAGATGACCCCATGCAGCCGCCTAGAAGCGGCGTACAGAGGAATACGAGCGCAGCAACGGCAGAGGTTATCCACTGTTTGATATGCACGGCAGCTCCTCCCTTCGAAGACTACGAGCGCAGGGCGAGATTGATCAGGAAGGCGATGGACACGAGATACATAATCCAACTGACCTTCTTATACTGCCCCGCAAAAAGTTTCATGATCGTATAGCTGATAAATCCGAATGCAAAGCCGTTTGCAATGCTTGAGGTGAGCGGCATCATGATGATCGTGAGGAATGCGGGCAGCGCATTCGTAAAGTCGCTGAAATCAATCTTTCCGACCTCAGACATGAGGAGCGCACCGACGAGAATCAGCGCGGGCGCCGTTGCAAAGGCGGGCACAAGCCCGATGAGCGGCGTAAAGAGGAGCGCCGCAAGAAAGAGCACACCCGCTGTGAGCGCCGTGAGTCCCGTACGTCCGCCCGCGGCAATGCCCGCCGCACTCTCGATATAGGACGTGACTGTCGAGGTGCCGAATACAGCAGATACCATTGTGCCGACCGCATCCGTTGTGAGCGCCTTGTCGATGTTCTCAATGTGACCGTCGGGTTTCACCATCTTTGCCTTTGTCGTGAGTCCGATGAGCGTGCCCATATTATCAAAGAGTTCTACAACTGTAAATGTAAAGATGATGGACACCAGACCGTAGTTCCACGCGCCCGCGAGATCGAGCTGCCCGAACGTCTCCCCCATATGCGGGAGCGATGTGCTCACAATATCACCAAGCCCCTGAGGCGCGGGTGTCATACCAAGCACCATCGCGAGAATTGTGGTGACGAAGATGCCGATGAGGATCGAGCCGTGCACATTACGCGCCATGAGTGCCGCAGTAAAGAGCAGCCCGAAGAGGGAGAGCAGCGTCGTCGGCGCGGTCACATGACCGAGCGAGACATAGGTCGCCGAGTTCTCGACGATGAGCCCCGTCCCCTTGAGACCGATGAATGCAATAAATAGTCCGATGCCCACGCTGATGGCGAGTTTCAGATCACGCGGTACGGCATTGATGATTGCCTGTCGGATGCCGCCGACAGTCAGGATGAGGAAGAGCACGCCCGAGAAGAAGACCGCACCGAGCGCGACCGTCCAATGCAGCCCGAGAACGCCGCAGACATAGTAGGCAAAGAATGCATTGAGTCCCATGCCCGGAGCGAGCGCAACGGGATAATTCGCAAACACGCCCATCGCCATGGAGGCGAGCGTTGCAATCCAGATCGTCGAGGCAATCGCCGCATCCTTCGGAATACCCGCATCCGCGAGAATGTTCGGATTGACAAAGAGGATGTATGCCATCGCAATAAATGTGGTCATGCCCGCAAGCAACTCCGTGCGCACGGTCGAGCCCTTTTCGCGAATTTTGAAATACCGCTCGATAAAGGATGGCGGCGTTCCCTGCATCTCCATGTAAACATCTCCTTGAAAATGAAAAATAAAAAAAGCCCGATAAAGGCTTAGGATAGAAATGGCGGAGTGGGAGAGATTCGAACTCTCGCAGCGGTTACCCACTCTAACGAT
>CAUVFG010000072.1:0-6107 GCA_963551125.1 uncultured Selenomonas sp.
GCCGTCGCCGTGGATGTGCCGCTCGGGTCGAGCGGCGGCGAGAGTTCGACCATATCACAGGCGACAACATTGCAGCTACGAATGACGCGCAGCGCCGCCTTCATGAGCTCGACGAAGGTCACGCCGCCAGCCTCCGGCGTCCCCGTCCCCGGGAATGCCGAGGGATCGAGCACATCCAGATCAATGGTGAGATAGACGGGACGATCCTTGACCGCTTCGACTGCACTGGCGAGGCCTTCAAAGGTGAAAGGGCGAAGATTCGTATGTCCCTCTCGTGCCCATTCCCACTCCGCACGCTCCCCGCTGCGGATTCCGAACTGGTGAATCCGTCCGTCTCCCAGTATATCCCACACGCGGCGGATCACCGTCGCATGGGAGAGGTGATTGCCGAGGTATTCCTCGCGCAGATCCGTATGCGCGTCAAAGTGGATGACGGCTAGATCGGGATACCGCTCCGCCGTCGCTCGGATTGCAGGCAGACTCACGAGATGCTCACCGCCGATCAGTAGCGGCAATCTGCCGTCCGCAAGTACCTTCTCCGCATAGGAATGTATCATATCGAGTGCACGCGCGGTGTCGCCGAAGGGCAGCTCCAAATCGCCACCGTCAAAGACGCGCGCATCCTCGAGATCGAGATCCTGATAGGGGCTGTACGTCTCTAGCCCATAGGACTCCGCGCGCATCGTACGCGCAGCGAACCGCGTCCCGGGACGATAGGATGTCGTCGAATCGAACGGCGCGCCGAAGATCACGATATGACTCTCCTCGTATGTGCCGTCACATCCGAGAAAGGTTTCAATGTTCCGGTTCCACATCTTCGAGTATCTCCTCCACATAGTTCGGCAGGGCAAAGGAAGCCGCATGCAGCTTTGTGTTATAGTAGCGCGTCTTAATACCGAGTAACTTCCAGCGTGCAAAGTCCACGCCCTCCACGGGGCGGCGCGTCTTGGACGAGAAGCCAAAGAGCCAGTGCCCGGACGGATAGGTAGGTATATGTACCTGATATACACGACTGAATGGGAATGAATGGACAATGCGCTGGTGCATGCGCTGCATCGCATAGGCATCCTGCTCATAGAACGGACTCTCGTGCTGATTGATCATAATACCGTCCGCGCGCAGCGCCTTAAAGCAGTTCCCGTAGAACTCTTTTGTAAAGAGCCCCTCGCCCGGACCGAACGGATCGGTCGAGTCCACGATGATGAGATCATAGGTGTCGATCGGCTTTCGCACGAAGCGCAGCCCATCCTCGTAGTGAATACTGACGCGCGCATCATCCAGTCCCGATGCCGTAGACGGCAGATATTCACGGCAGACATCGACAACCAGCTTATCGATCTCTACAAGGTCGATATGCCGTACAGTCGGATAGCGCAGGAGTTCGCGCACAGTGCCGCCGTCCCCGCCGCCAATGACGAGGATATCCGCCGCCTCCGGATGCACGCACATGGGCACATGCGTAATCATCTCGTGATAGATGAACTCGTCCTTCTCCGTCAGCATCATATAGCCGTCGAGCGTCAAAAATCGCCCGAACTCGGGCGACTCGAATACATCAATGCGCTGAAACTCGCTCTGGCCGCTGTAAAGCTGGCGGTTCACACGAATCGAAAAGCGCACATCGGGCGTATGTTGTTCCGTATACCAAAATTCCATTGTCTAACGCTCCGTCATCACATTGAGCCGCTGTATGCTCATATCCTCGGGTCCCGTAATCTGGCAGCCCTTTTTCTTCGCATAGCGGATGTAGGTCAGAATTTCCTCTGTGATCTGCTCCCCGGGCGCGAGAATCGGAATGCCGGGGGGATAACACATGACAAATTCACTGCATATGCGTCCGCAGGTTTCTGCAATCGGCAGCGACTCCTTCTCCGCATAGAAAGCATCCTGTGGGCCGCAGACAACAACAGGATCGATATATTCCATCTTGAGTGTCTTGGACGGATCCTTGCGGTAGTTCCGCCGTATCTCAGCGAGTGCTGCGACAAGACGCTCGATGTCCTTCGGACGATCCCCAACCGAGACATAGGCAAGCAGATTTGCAATATCGCCGAACTCTGTTTGAATGTCATAGTCATCGCGCAGGATGTCATAGACCTCAATGCCGGCAAGACCTGTCGGGCGCGTAAAGATGGAGAGCTTCGTCGTATCGAAATCGTATACAGCAGCTCCGTCGATCAGCTCGCGCCCATAGGCGTAGTAGTCGCCGATGGCATTGATCTCATCACGCGCATAGGCGACGAGATCAATGATCTTGTCGATAACCTCCCGCCCGCGCAGGGCAAGATTCCGCCGACTGATGTCAAGACTTGCGAGAAGCAGATAGGATGCGCTCGTCGTCTGCGTGATGTTGATGATCTGATGGACATACCCCGGCGGCATGCTGTCGGCACAGAGCAGGATCGAACTCTGGGTAAGAGAGCCACCGGATTTGTGCATACTGATTGCAGCCATATCCGCCCCCGCATCCATTGCCGCTGTAGGAAGCCGATTACTGAAATAGAGATGCGTTCCATGCGCCTCGTCTACGAGTACCTTCATCCCGTGATCATGCGCAAGCTTTGTAATCGCGCGCAGATCGGAGCAGATGCCGTAATACGTCGGATTGTTGACAAAGACCGCCTTTGCATCCGGATGCTGTGCAATCGCTGCGGCGACATCCTCCACACGCATCCCGAGCGCAATGCCGAGCATATCGTCAATGCCGGGATTCACATAGATCGGAATCGCTCCGCAGAGGATCAGCGCATTGATCGCGCTTCGATGGACATTGCGCGGCATGATGATCTTATCCCCGCGCCCTACCGCCGAGAGCACCATCGCCTGTACCGAGCCCGTCGTCCCGCTTACCATGAAGAATGCGTGTGCGGCACGAAATGCCTCTGCGGCAAGAATCTCTGCATCCCGAATCACAGAGACGGGATGGCAGAGATTGTCCAGCATCTTCATGGAGTTTACATCGACATCGAGACAGGTTGAGCCAAGGAATGCCGCAAGCTCCGGATTCCCCCGCCCGCGCTTATGCCCCGGTACGTCGAAGGGCACGAGGCGGGCACGCTTCATTCGCTCCAATGCTTCCTGAATCGGAGCACTCGTCTGAGAGAGGTACGGCATTACTTCTCCTCCGCGAGCAGTTTCGATACAAGGTCATCGTAGCTGTAGCTCCCCGCCAGATCCTTGCTCTTGACCCAGTGCACGGCCTCCTCTACGTCCTGCTGTGCAGGGAGTCCCGCAGAGCGATAGGGCTTCAGTTCGAGTGCATCGCGGGCAGGCGCAGGAAAGCCGCTTTTTTCCATTACGAGATCAATATAATCTGCACGCGGCGTATTGTTGAGATAGTTGACCGCCTTGTCATAGGCGCGGTACATCGCCCGAATGGAGTCCGCTTTGTCTCGAATGGAGGAATCCGAAAAGACGATCACGCCGGGATTGATGCCAAGCTCACCCGAACCCGTCACATAGCGGCTGCCCGAGGCAACAGCAACGCTCGCCATCGGCTCGGGCAGAACTGCCGCCCCGAGATTTCCGCTTTGGAGCATTTCAAGGCGCACAGGGATCTGAGGAATCACGACCTTGGAGACCTCCTGCTCCACCAGTCCGTTGACCTCGAGAATCTCATCCGTCACATACTCGATAATCGTGTTTCGAGAAATGGCGATCTCCTTACCGCGCAGATCGGCAGGTGCGGAAATGCCTGCATTTCCTCCCGCAACGAGGTTATAATTCCCGTCCGTGTAGGAGGTCGCGTGCACAGCAAAGCCTCCCGAGCGGGCAAAGATGACAGCGAGGAGGTCGGAGATCGCGCCGTCGAGATTCCCGCTCTGCAGTGCCGCATCGCGCTCCATCGCACTCTTAAACGGGACGAGTTCTACCTCGACGCCCTCTTCCGCAAAATATCCATGTTCAGCAGCGATGATGAACGGGATGGAGTCTGTATCGGGCATGAGTCCGATGGTCAGCTTTGAGAGTTTTTTCTCCTTCTCCTGCGGCTGTCCTCCGCAGCCTGCCATGAGGAGCAGCAAGCAGGAAAGTGCTACAGCAAGAAATCTCTTCATCATACATATCCCTCCCGATCTCCTGCGGACACCGCGTGCTCCTTCGCCATATGCTCGCACAGATAGCGCAGTGTCCACAGCGTATTGTACGGTGTGATCGCCGATTTATAGGTAATGCGTGGGATGCCCGCCTCATCGAGTGCCGCGAGAAGCTTTGTCAGCCTCTTCCCCTGAATATGCTCGAGCAGCAGCAGACGGTGCGGAAAGTCAAAATGCGCGTCCCCCTGCTGTGCGGTGGCTTTATAGCCTTTTAGTCCGAGCAGATAGCCAACCTTTTCACGCCATGCGCCGTCAGAAAGAAGCTGCACACGGATACCGAGGGCGCGCAATACATCCCGTATGACCGTAATCTGCTCCTCTGGAAACTGATAGAGCAGGACACGCTCTTCTTTTTTCATCATCGCTCTTCCCGTTATTTTGCGGCAAGTCCGCGCATCAGGAGATAGGTCACAAGCTCATCGAGAGAGACTTCCTCTTCGAGCATCTTCTGCTCGAGCGAACTGCGCAGCGTCTTCGGCAGACGCACGGTCAAAAAGCCGTTCATCGCCGGCGTCAGGACGACATCCGAAGGAGGCGTGCTCTTCGGTGTCTGTTTCTTTTTTGCCTTGGCGGCAGGTTTCGCCGACTCCTCGACAGGTGTTGCGGAGGATGTTTTCTTCTTCGCAGAAGCACCCGTGTTTTTCTTCACCTCGGTGGGTTTTGCAGACTGCTCTGCCGTCATTTTCTGCTGTCCGTTCTTATCTTCGGATGCCTTTTTCTTTGCCATGGTATTCACCTCTGTACTCTGCTCTTTCTTCTTTGCCCTGCTCCGCACGGGTTTTTCCTCCGGCGGATAGACGAAGAATTCATTGTAAGCGTTGCGCAGATCCTCACTTGCCTGCTTTGTCCCAACACCGATGATGTAAGACGGATCCTCTACATTCAAAGACTGAGCAATGGTCACAAAATCCGAATCCGTCGTAATGATAAAGTACTTACGCACGCCCTCCTGATAGAGTATCTGTGCCGAGTCATAGAGTGCCGAATCCAGTGAATTCTTTCCATAAAATGTACGGCTGATTTGTCGGAATGTCAGATCAGGATACTCCATGAGACGATCCCATCGCTTCTGCTCCGGATGTGCCTCCCAGTCCGAGACGATAATCATACGGCAAGGCTGATAGCGCTGCGCCTGATCGATCGTATATTGAAGCATTTCAATCGGTGCATTCTCAATGTCGTAGAGAATGGCAACCGTATCATTGCTCGAGTCGAGCATACTCTCTCCCCTTACTCCATTTTATCTCCGAATGAGCGTTTCGCACGCTGCACGAGGAACGATGCCTCCACCTCGAGCACCTCTGCCTGACGCAGGCTGTCCTCGGCAGCGCGAATCGTCGTTGCATTCTTATCCGTCATCCACGCTGCGTATCCCTGTGCATATGCAATGTGCAGATCACAGATCTTGAGGCGGAGCTGATGCAGACTCTGCATACTGCGCGGCACGGAAACAGCAGAAAGTTCGTCTTTACGCTCCTGCCAGTCCGCAAGAATGTCCTGCTCCATGATTTGACGAGCCATATCGCGTGTTGCCTGACTGCCGAGCGCCCCCGCCCCGAGCACAGAGTAAAGGCGCAGCTGAGCGGCGCCCACCGTCTGATCGTGGCGCGCAATGATTGCATTGGTCTCCTCCAGATAGGATGCAATGCGCAGACGGCGTGCCTGCTGCAATACAACGGCATATTCATGCAGATTCTGAATCGACACGACCTGCCAGTCGCCGTCCTCGGATGGGGCAAGCAGGAGTTTGAACGTGAAATCGGTATCCGCCTCGTCCTGATGCACAACAACATCAACCTCTGCCGTCTGCTCCTCGTCATTCTGCGTCAGGTTCGTGATCTCGCGGAACGTCAGATCCCGCACGCCGATGCGTGACAGGATGTTCTCCGTATCTGCAGCCTCATCCGCAGGATTGACAGAAGGCCATTCCCCCGTTGTCACGCGCGTATGCACCGCATCCTTGAGCATATTGATAAATGCGGGCTTGAGCATTTTGGAAAAATCCTCGAGCGC
>CAUVFG010000073.1:0-5997 GCA_963551125.1 uncultured Selenomonas sp.
GCCCCGCAAGACTTCCTTCCTTCGTCACATGGCCGATGACAAAGACGGCAATGCCAGCCGTCTTTGCCACATGCATGAGCTCCATTGCACACTCGCGCACCTGCGAGACGCTGCCGGGCGCACTCTCGATGTCGGGGCGATACATAGTCTGGATGGAGTCGATGATGAAGAGTGCGGGCTTCTCCCGCTCTACATGGGCGCAGATCGCATCGAGATTCGTCTCGCTGACGACGAGGAGATCATCCGCAATCGCCTGCAGGCGGTCTGCACGCATGCGAATCTGACGTGCACTCTCCTCCCCCGTCACATAGAGGACGCGCTGCCCTGCGCGTGCAATGTCCGCCGAGACACGCAGCGTGAGACTCGACTTTCCGACGCCGGGATCGCCGACAATGAGCACCATCGAGCCGGGGATGACGCCACCGCCGAGCACGCGGTCGAGTTCCCCCGATCCGGTCGAGAAGCGCGGCAGATCCTCAACCGCGATCTCGCCGATTGCCTGCGGACGCTCCGCATTCCCCGTACCGACGCCCCTGCGCTCCTCTGCGGGCGGTGTGACGATCTCCTCCACGAGAGAGTTCCATGCGCCGCAGCCGGGACATTTCCCCATCCACTTGGGGGTATCGTAGCCGCAGTTCTGACAGACGTATGCGGTCTTTTTCTTCTTTGCCATACAAACTCCTACATAAAAAAGGGACTGTTCGCTACAGCCCCTTCCGTTTCCGACCTGTCAGCGCCTGCAGCGCCGAGCGACAAAGCCAGTACAGCGACCAGCCCAGATTGAGGAGAAAATTCCCTGCGCGCCCCGCGCGTGTCGGCGAAGCCAAGACATTGACCGTCCGCTCATGCTTCATGATAGGATGCCTGCTTATCGCCCTTGACGTGCTTGTTGCGCCCCGTATCCTTTTTTACGAAGTCAAGCCCATCGCCGGACTTGCGCACAGAGATGACATCCCCCGCCGTGAAGGCACGCGCGAGAATACGCTCGGCAAGCTCGTCCTCGATGTTCTTCTGAATCGCGCGTCGCAGCGGGCGCGCGCCGAATTTGACATCCGTCCCCTTCGAGATGAGCACACGCTTCGCCGATGCGCTGATCTCAATGTTGATCTCCTGCTCGGCAAGACGTGCCTTTACATCGCGCAGGAGGATGTCCACGATCTTCGTCAACTCCGGTTCGCCAAGTGCATTGAATACGATCATATCATCCACGCGGTTCAGGAACTCGGGGCGGAAGATCTTCTTGACCTCTTCCATGACGCGCTTCTTCGCGCGCTCCTCGTCCGTATCCTTCGCCTGCGCTCCGATGGAGAAGCCAATCGTCCCCGTCGTCGAGCGCAGATGGTTCGCACCGGCATTCGAGGTCATGATGATGATCGTATTGCGGAAATCCGTAACCGTGCCCTGCCCGTCCGTGAGACGTCCGTCCTCGAGCACCTGCAGGAGCATGTGGAAGACATCGGGATGCGCCTTCTCCACCTCGTCAAAGAGGATGATGGAAAACGGCTTCTTGCGCACGGCATCTGTGAGTTGACCGCCCTCCTCGTAGCCGACGTAGCCCGGAGGCGCGCCAACGAGACGTGCCGTCGTATGCTTCTCCATATACTCGGACATATCGAAGCGAATAATCGCATCCTCAGAGCCGAATACGGACTCTGCGAGTGCCCGCGCCAGCTCCGTCTTGCCGACCCCTGTGGAGCCAAGGAAGAGGAAGGAGCCGATGGGGCGGCGCGGATCCTTTACCCCTGCACGCGCGCGGCGCACCGCCTTCGAAACAGCGCGCACCGCCTCGTCCTGACCAATAACGCGGCGTCCGATGTGCTTTTCGAGTGCGAGGAGACGGTCGGACTCCTTTGCCGCAATCCGCTGGACGGGAATGCCCGTCCACTGCGCCACAACGTCCGCAATATCATCCTCCGTCACAAGGATCTCCGTCCGCTGATCCTCGCCGCGCCGTGACGCCTCAAGCTGCGCGCGCAGTTCCTGTTCGCGGTCGCGCAGCTCCGCCGCCGCCTCATAGTCCTGCCCGCTGATCGCCGCATCCTTCTGCCTGACGATCTCCGCGATCTCCGTGCGCAGACCCGCAAGCTTATCCGTACCGCCCGTGCTTTTCATACGCACACGCGACGCCGCTTCATCGATGAGGTCGATCGCCTTATCCGGCAAGTAGCGATCTGTAATGTAGCGTTTCGATAGGCGCACGGCCGCACGGACAGCGGCATCCGCGATGCGCGCACGGTGAAACTCCTCGTATTTGCTGCGCAGACCAAAGAGAATCTGCTCTGCGTCCTCCTCGCCCGGCTCCTCCACCATGACGGTCTGGAAGCGGCGCGCGAGAGCGGAATCCTTTGCAAAATGCTTCTTGTACTCGCTGAGCGTCGTGGCGCCGATGATCTGCATCTCGCCGCGCGCAAGCGCCGGCTTCAAAATGTTTGCCGCGTCAAGCGAGCCCTCCGCGCCACCGGCGCGGATGAGCGTATGGATCTCGTCGATGAAGAGGATGATGCTCTTCGCCTTGATGACATCATCCACCACATTCTTGAGGCGTTCCTCGAACTCGCCGCGGTACTTTGTCCCCGCCACGAGCGCCGTCATCGATAGTGTGACGACGCGCTTGTCCTCGAGGAGAAACGGCACCTCGCCATCTGCAATGCGCTGGGCAAGCCCCTCTGCAATCGCGGTCTTGCCGACCCCCGCCTCCCCAAGGAGGATGGGGTTGTTCTTCGTACGGCGCGCGAGAATCTGAATCACGCGGTCGATCTCCGCCGCGCGTCCGATGACGGGATCGAGCCCGCCCATGCGTGCAACGCCGATCAGATCGCGCCCGAATTTCTTGAGCGATGCAGGCAGTCCCTTTGCGCCTCCCTTATTCGGCGTTCTGCGAGAGGACTTTTCCTTTTCCTCCTCTGCATCGCTCATGCGCCCCTGCACCTCGCTCTGCAGCTCCTCGATGTCGACATCCAGCTCCTCAAGCGTATGGACGGCAGTCCCCTCCGCCTCCGTGAGCAGACTGAGCAGGATGTGCTCCGTTGTCACAAAAGAACGCTCCTCGCGTGCGGTATCGATGGCGCCCTGCATGACGCGCTGGGCACGGCGCGTATAGTACGGCGCATCCTCAACCGGGTGCAGGACATCCTGAAACCCGTCCGAACTGCGAATGACCTGCTCCGCGCTGTCATAATCCGCGCCGAACTTATCCAGCACCTCCGCTGCAATTGTGTCGCGCATGTGCATGATACCCAGCAGAAGCTGGCCTGTTCCGATGTATCCCTTGCCGCGCCGCTGTGCGATATACTGTGAAAACTCTACGGCTTTAATCGCCGCCTGTGTAAAAAATTGACGGTAGTTCAAGCTGTCCCCCTCCTCATCCCTGTGTTCTATATTTTTGTAAGATTGCGCGCACACGCGAAGCGCGTATGGCGCTGATTTCCCCCGTGGATAGATTTTCGTTTTCTGCCAGATACTTGAGATAGCCGTCGCGTGCTGCAACGATGATCTCTGCGCAGCAGTCCGGTGTCACCTCTTTGATGATCCCCCGGTCGATGCCGTAGCGCACGCGTGAGACAAGAGCAAAAAGCTCCTGCTCCGTCAGCGAACGCGCGTAGGACAGGATGCCAAAGGCACGCCATACGCCGTCCTCGATGCCATCTTTCCCGAAGTAGGAGAGCGCCTTGCGTGCACGGCGCTCATGCGCGGCGATCTCTCCCGCAGCCGTCTGCAGATTATCGATCATCTCCGCCTCGGAATAACCGAGTGTGAGCTGATTGGAAATCTTATAGAAATGTGCCCCCTCGCCAATCCCCTCGAGCGGGTGCACAGCAAGTCCAAGCTGCGGCGATGTGTTGACAATGTTTTCGATGTTGCGCGTGTAGACGAGCCCCGGCAGGTGCAGGATGACCGAGGCGCGCAGTCCCGTTCCGAGGTTCGTCGGATACGCCGTCAGATAGCCCATCGTCTCATCAAAGGCGAGATCAAGGCGCTCCTCGATATAGTCATCCACGCGTGACGCTGTCTCAAATGCCTGCGTAAGCGAAAGCCCCGGCGTCATCGACTGAATCCTGAGATGATCGTCCTCATTGACGAGAATGCTGATGCGCGTATCGGCGCTGATGTATGCGAGCCGATGCGGCTGCACCTCGGCAAACTTCTCGCTGACGAGCCGCTTCTCGATCAGCACCTCACGCTGCAGGGCAGTGAGCTCATCGAGTGCGATACGGTCAAACGGCTGCCCAAGCTCCGCCCCGAGTCCCGCAAGGACAAGGTCAAGCGTCTCCTGAATCTGCGCCAGCTGCGCGAGGTTCGCACGCCCCGGGAACGGCAGCGATACGAGATTGCGTGCCAGCCGCACGCGGCTCGAGATCACGACATCGCTGTCCGCGCCCTCCGTGCCAAACCACGAGAGCCGACTGCTCCGAAGGAGCTCATCAACGGCCATAGGACTGTTCCTCCATACGGCTCTCGAGACTGCGAATCCGGTCGCGGTACTCCGCAGCCTTCTCGTACTCCTCGCGCGCCACCGCCTCCTTCAGGCGTGCGCGCAGTTGCTCCGCCTCCTGACGGAGCATGATCGAAGAGCCCGAGCGGCGCGGAATCTTGCCGCGATGCACGCTCGCACCGTGAATCCGCCGCAGGAGCGGCGTGAGCTCGTGATGAAACGTCTCATAGCAGACCGAGCAGCCAATCTGCCCCGTCTGCGGAAAATCCTGAAACTGCACACCACAATTCGGACATGTAATATGCGGTGCATCCTCCTCTGCCACGCTTTCCTGCTGATTGCTGCCGAAGATCCCCTTGAGGAAGTCCTCTGCCGAGACATTTTCCTGCTGTGCGCGGAAGATCGACGCTCCATAGCGTGCCGCACAGCTCATACATATATTCTTTTCACTCCGACCACCCGGCCCGATCTGCACAATGTGCACAATCGCGTCATTGCGGCCGCATTCCTCACAGATCATAACGATTGCCTTTCCGTCCGGCGCCTCTGATACAGCGCCCTTTTTATTTATATCGAACAGCTATCGGAAATTCTCCAGTGTCAATATCATTGTTTTCAGCATCTGGACACGCTCCTTGGCAGCAAGGGTCTCCGAGTGGAACAGCCCCGTCACCACCTGCATGAGAAGTGCCGCCTCGCGCTTCTCCACCATCCCGTGCTGGGTGAGGTAGCGTACCATCGACTGCACAGTTTCCATATCCGTCTCTTCGTTGATCTTCGAGAGCATGTCCTGATAGACGAGATCGCGCAGCGGCACCTGAACAATGCGGATGAACCCGCCCAGCCCGCGCCGCGACTCAACGACGAATCCTTTATCCTGCGTAAAACGCGTGGAGAGCACATAGCTGATCTGCGACGGCGCGCATGAAATCTCATCTGCAATCTCCGTCCGCCGCAGCTCCACCTGCCCATCCTGCCGTGAGGCGAGTTGACGGAGAATGTAGGACTCAATCATATCGGCAATGTTGCTCATCATATCACCTTCTCTGTATCCTTAATTGTGCTTTTCTCTATTATATTTGTTTTTTTGACTTTTTGCAAGTACCAATTATATCAAGGCACAAATATATTTGCAGGTATGTTTGTATGAGCATATTCCAAATAGATGATGATCGAAATCACGTTATACTTGCAAAGTGACACTCTTTCGGGCATAATCACATATATCATGTATGCGCTACCCGAAAAGAGAATCCATATGCTCAAAAAGATTGCGCTTGCAACCATCGCTACCGTCGCGCTCTTCGCTGCGACACCCGCACTCGCAACGGACTATCTCGCCAACACGAAGTCGGGCAAGTTCCACTACGCAACCTGCCGAACGATCAAACATCCCGACGCACCGCACTTCGTTCCCTACAGCTCGCGTGAATAGGCAATCGCTGACGGCTACGAACCGTGTGGAGTGTGCCACCCGTAAAATGCCGCAAACAGCACGATACATTATGGGAAAAAGGCCACTGCTATGCTTATCGACAAAATGTTTTCCTATCAGTCATTTCTAC
>CAUVFG010000074.1:0-5979 GCA_963551125.1 uncultured Selenomonas sp.
GCATCGCAGCGGGTGCGGATGCCGTCTATCTCGGCGGCAAACATTTCAATATGCGGCTGCACGAGGGCGATTTCAATTTCGATGACGAGCACCTCAAAGAAGCGGTTGACTACGCACACGCCCACAACGTCGAGCTCTACGTCACGCTCAACAACCTCATCAGCAATGAGGAACTGCCCGCACTGCGCGACTACCTTGCCTATCTCAACGAGATTCGTCCGGACGCAATCCTTGTGCAGGACTTCGCCGTCCTAGAGCTCGTACACGAGATGGGCATCACCGTCCCCCTGCACACCTCCGTCATGATGAACACGCACAACGAGCACGCCATTGAAAAGCTCAAGGAGTATGGCATCACGCGCATCGTCGTCGGGCGCGAGATGACGCTCTCCGAACTCGCGCTCTTCCGCACGCGCACGGGCATAGAGGTCGAGTACTTCATGCACGGCGATATGTGCATCTCCGAAAGCGGACAGTGCATCCACTCCGGCGTACTCTTCGGACAAAGCGGCAACCGCGGACGCTGCATGAAAATCTGCCGCTGGCCGTTTGCCCTCATCAACGAGGAGACAGGCGCGGTGCTCGATGCGGACAGCCCCGGACCCTACAAGCTCGCCCTGAAGGATATGTGTATGTACCGCTCCATCCCCGCGCTCATTCAGGCGGGCGTCTACTCGTTCAAAATCGAGGGACGCATGCGCTCGCCCGAGTTCATCGGCCGACTCGTCTCCACCTACCGCAAGGCAATCGACGCCTACATCGCCGACCCGAACGGCTACACAACGGATGAGGCGGGCTGGCGCACACTCTACGATAACCGCGTGCGCGACTACACGACGACGTTCGCATTCGGTCAGCCCACCGCTGTCGACATTGGCATGACGGGCGAGCGCGAGCCGCGCTTCTTCAGTCAGGCGGTCGAGGAGGCGGGCTTTGCCGACGAGGTGCTGCGCTCTGAACGCCCGATTGAAAAGGAGAATGCCCCGAGCCGCCATCTGAGCGTACGCGTCGGAACCATCGATGCGGCACGCGCGGCAATCGATGCAGGTGCGGATACGGTCTACGTCGGCGGCGAGGCATTTCGCCCCAACCGCCCGTGGAAGCTTGGTGACTACGAGGAGATCGTTCGCTATGCTGCAGGTCGCGCGCGCGTCGTCGTGAATACGCCGCGCACGACCATGCGGCGTGAATGCGGCGAACTCGAGCAGTTCTTTACCGCGCTGAACGACATCGACATCGACGGCATCATGGTCGGCAACCTCGGCACGCTAAAACTCGCACGCACGCTCACGAAGCTGCCCGTGCAGGCAGATCACTCGTTCAACATCTTCAACCATCTTGCCGTTACCTTCCTCAAGGAAAACGGTCTCATGATGGCAACAGCCTCCTACGAGCTGTCCTTTGGGCAGCTGCGCGAGATCGTCGAGAACGCTGTGCTGCCGATTGAGGCGGTCGTCCACGGCGCATACGAGTCGATGATCTGCGATTACAACTTCCCCGCGATGTCGCTGCCAAACTACAGCGAGCTTTCCGCGCCGGAGCTGATGGATATACACTATGCCTTCCGCGACGAGGCGGGCGGCGTGCACTCCATCCGCATCGATCAGTACGGGCGCAATCACCTCTACTTTGCAAAGGATCTGTGCCTCTATCCATACCTTGAGAAATTCAACGGCCTTGGCTCCTACCGCATTGAGGCGCAGGACTATACACCTGAGCAGACGGCGGAGATCGTCCGCATTTACCGTGCTGCGCTCGACCGCCTCGCAGCGGGCAGTGACAGCTACCGGGAAGCGGACTTCGACCGTCTTGCAGAGATCGCGCCGCGCCCCTTGGGCATCGGCACCTATCGTTTCCGCCAAAGCCGCAACTCTATCTGACCATTAGAAAGCATATTCCATGGACATAGCTTCCGCGAACGAGAACAAATACATCGGCGCTGCCGCCATCCTTGAAAAGAAAAAGAAATACATCATGCCCTGCCTTGGGCATTTCTACAGCGACCCGCGCCAGATTGTGCGCGGCGAGATGCAGTACCTCTACGACAGTGAGGGCAGAAAGTATCTCGACTGCTTCGCGGGTGTCTCCGTCATCAACTGCGGACACTGCAATCCCGCGATCAATGCCGCCGTCACGGAGCAGCTGAACACGCTCCAACACGTCTGCAACATCTACCTTACGGAGAACTTCGTCAACCTCGCCGAGCAGCTTGCGCGCATCACACCAGGAAACCTCCAAAAGAGCTTCTTCTGCTCTACGGGCACGGAGGCGAACGAGGGCGCGGCGCTCCTCGCCGAGATTGCCACGGGCAGCAGCGAGTTCATCGCTCTGCGCGGAGGACTGCACGGGCGAACGAAGCTCACGATGAGCCTCACGGGCATCTCCATGTGGCGTACAGACCCGAATCCCGTCGGCGGCATCCACTTTGTCAAGAACCCCTACTGCTATCGCTGTCCGCACAAGCACACTCCCGAGGAGTGCGGGATTGACTGCACCTACGAACTCGAGGAGACGATCAAGAGTGCCACCTCGGGGCGCCCCGCCGCCTTTATCGCCGAGACGATTCAGGGCAATGCGGGCATCATCGTCCCGCCGAAGAACTACTTCAAGCGCGTCAAGGAGATCCTCGACCACTACGGCGTGCTCTTCATCGCGGACGAGGTCCAGACAGGCTTTGCACGCACGGGCAAGATGTTCGCCATCGAGCATTTCGGCGTTGTTCCCGATATTATGACGATGGCAAAGGCACTCGGCAACGGTGCGCCCATCAGCGCATTCATCGCAACCCCCGAGGTCGCGGATACCTATACGAAGCCCGGCGCATCGACGCTCGGCGGCAACCCCGTCTCCACAATGGCGGGACTTGAGGTCATCCGCTATATCGAAGAGCACGATCTCATCGGAAACGCCGAGCGGCGCGGTGCGCAGCTGCGCGCGGGACTGCGCGAAATCCAGAAGCGCCATCCCATCATCGGAGATATACGAGGGCTGGGACTTATGGTCGGCGCGGAATTCGTCCACGCGGACAAATCCCCTGCCGCCGCCAAACTCGACATGGTACTTGAAGAGCTCAAAAACAGGGGCTTTATCATCGGCAAGAACGGCATCGGGCGCAACGTCATGGCGTTCCAGCCACCGCTCATCATCACCGAGGACAATATCAGCGACGTACTGAACGCCGTGGAACTCGTCCTCACGGAGAAAGGACTCTAAAGGGTGCATTATGGCAAAACGATACTATGATCTCACCGTCGCAGGATGCAAGCGCAGACTCACAATCCTCAACCTCAACGAAAATCTTGCCATTGCAGGCTTCATCATGCTCGGCGACGTCGAGCTGTGTGAGTGCTGCGCGCGCGAACTCGCAAAGAAGATCCCTGCAGATACTGAGATCATCATGACCGCCGAGACAAAGGGAATCCCCCTCGCGGCGGAGCTTTCACGTCAGCTCGGCATGCCCTACTACATCACGGCGCGCAAATCCGTCAAGGCATATATGGAGGATCCCATCTGGGTCGAAGACGAGTCGATCACAACGATGGGCAAGCAGCGTCTCTATCTCATGAACACAGATATCGAGCGCATCGTGGGGCGCAAGGTACTCCTCCTCGACGATGTCATCAGTACGGGGGGCTCCATGACGGCGCTCGGCAATCTCGCCGAAAAGGCGGGGGCAGAGGTCATTGGTCAGGCAGCGGTGCTCGCCGAGGGCGATGCGGCAAAGCGCACGGACATCATCTTCCTCGAGGCACTTCCGCTCTTTGCGGCGGAGTAGGGAGGCTTCCCCTTGCATCAATATCTCTTCTACATCGGCGACTTTCCCATCCGCTCGTACGGCGTCGTCATCTCGCTCTCCATCCTGCTCGCGACGGGCGTCGGCTACTTCCTTGCAAAGGTGGACGGACGCGGCTACGAAAAGCACGTCCCCGATCTCGGCATCTACTGCGGCATCGCGGGTCTGCTCGGTGCGCGCCTCTGGGACGTATTCTTCTTTGACTGGGACTACTACCGGCACCACCTCACCGAGATTCTGAACGTCTGGCAGGGCGGCATGGCGATCCAGGGCGGCATCTTCCTCGGCGTCCTCGTCGGCATCCTTTACTGCCGCAGGAATAAACTCGACACCGTTCACTTTATGGATGTCACCGCTCCCGCCATCGTCCTCGGACAGGCACTCGGACGCTGTGCGAACCTCCTCAACGGGGACGCATTCGGCGCGCCGACGGGCAGCAGCTTCGGCATCCTCTACCCCGACACCACCCTCGCCCACCACACCTACGGCGCGCAGCCGCTCTGGCCGGCGGAGATCTGGGAGGGACAGCTCGACATCGTCATCTTCGCCCTCCTGCTCATCTTCCGCGCGCGCGGACACGCACGCGGGCAGTGCTTCGCCCTCTACGTCATGCTTTACAGCCTCGTGCGCTTCGCCCTCGAGTACCTGCGCGGCGACTACACGGAGAAGTACATCTCCCTCTTCACGAGCGCACAGATGACCAGCCTCGGCTTCGGACTGGTTGCCCTTGCGATCTTTCTCCGGCTCGGGCTGCGACAAGAAACTGCACTGATAAAAAAAGACGAACCACCGCACGAGCGAAAGAAACCGCGACGGAAAAAATAATATTCTGCACGAAAAAAGCTGCCAATCACATGACAGCTTTTTTTGTGCACAAGACATATTATTCATCCGGATACAGTCCTCGCCGAATCGCACGGATGCCATCAAGTGTCTTGAGTCCAGGTGTGTAAATATAGCCGAAGGGGATCATATAGATGCGATTGTTTTGCACCGCACGCAGAGAATTCAGGCGCACATTTCGAAAGAAGGCCTCCGACTGTGCACGATGTCGCTCATTGAAATACACTACAAATATCACGTCGGGATTCTGCCGGATCATCTCCTCCACCCCTGCCGATTCGCTTTGAAACGGCATACGCCCGCCCAAACGCTGTACCATATCCCCCACGAGCCAGCCCTCATCATAGTTCATGATCTCATTCCCATCAACCTCCACAACCATGACTTCCTGCTGACGCTTCACCCTGGCATCCATCCAGTCAATCGCCAACTCCGCATATATATCCCGAATTACAGCATTCGTTTTCTCTTGCACGTCAAAAATCCGCCCCATATCATCCAGGAATTTACACTCATCTTCGATGGTCGCTGATTTTTTCACATGGTTGGAAGTCGCGACAATATAGGATGGGATGTTGCGCTCCTCCCACCATCGGATGCTACCAAACCGGTGCGAGGAGAAGGCAGACTTCCACCCAATAACAAAATCCGGCTGGTAGGAAATCAACTCTTCCCTACTGATAAGCCGCGCAGAGATATGTGGTATTTTTTTGATCTCCTCCGGATACTCCTTTTTCAAATTTTCATAAAGACCGCTTGCCGTATTACTAATCGATGCCCCAATAATCCGATCACCAATCCCCAGTGGGATCAGGGTGTTCAGCAAAACACCATCGCATACAAAAATGCGGGAAGGTGTTTTGCTGAGATAAATGTATCTTGGTTCCTCATTCGTATCAATGGTCTGGATCTCGATTGACTCACGTTGTATATCATTAACGCAGTTATTGCGCGGCTCGTCCATAACAGAAGTCGGCTCCCGCACCATTACAGCCGCTATGATAATACCCCCCATAGCAAATAACAACGGAATATATTTTTTCATTGCTATAACACCTCAAACATAATGGCAAGTGGTTATCTAACCAACTTGCCATTACATTCTATGGAATTCTTAGAACTTATACTTCGCACCGATCATGAAGTGACGTCCCGCTTCCGGCCAAGAGCCTTTTCCATGATACTCCGATACAATCGTTTCATAGGACTGATTCGTGAGATTCGATACCGATGCATATATCGTCATGTCGTCATGCAGCTTGTAATTGATGTTGAAGTCAAGCAACAAGGCACGCGCACTCGTAAATGCCGCCGTATTGCAGCCCGTATACCACGTTCCCGTC
>CAUVFG010000075.1:0-5966 GCA_963551125.1 uncultured Selenomonas sp.
GCGAATACCTCTCTGGGAGCGAGATGGATTCGGCGATGAACTATCCGCTGCGCACAATGATGCTTGACTTCCTCACGGGCGCGGTCGATGGACGCCAGACCGCGCGGCGGCTCGCGAGTCAGATCGAGAACTACCCGAAGGAAAATCTCTACGCGATGATGAACCTCATCGGCAGTCATGACGTGCAGCGTGCAATCACCGTGCTCGCAGGCGTGCCCTACTACGAGGGGATGCCTGCGATCGAGCAGTCGCGCGTGCGCATGACGCCCGAGCAGTTCGACCTCGGCTCGCGCCGACTCCTCATGGCGACGCTCTGGCAGATGACCTATCCCGGTGTGCCGAGCGTCTACTACGGCGACGAGATCGGCATGCAGGGCTTCAAGGATCCGTTCAACCGCCGCCCCTACGACTGGGAGCACGGCAACACGGAGATTCGCGGCTGGTTCGAGCGCTTTATCGCCATTCGCAACGAGAACGACGCGCTGCGCACGGGCGACATCCTGCCGCTCTACGGTGCGGGCGATGTCATCGCCTATGCGCGCACGATCCGCTCGGGCTATGATGTGTTCAACCAAGAAAAGGAAGATGGCGTATTTATCGCCGCATTCAACCGCAGCCTGACGGAGACGCTGACAATCGACGTTGATGTGAGCGACTTTGCCTGCGGCACATTCGAGGATGCATTCAAGCCATCGCGTACCTATGAGGTGGAGCGCGGGCGGCTGCGCATCAAGATCCCGCCGCTCTTCGGACTGCTCCTGCGCGAGCGCAAAGAACCGCGCCGCTACGAGCGCAAGGCGGGCGTCCTCCTGCATCCGACCTCCCTGCCGTCGAAATACGGTGTGGGGGACTTCGGCAAGGAGGCATATCGCTTCCTCGATTTCCTCGCCGAGGCGGGGCAGAAAGTTTGGCAGATCCTGCCGCTCAGTCCGGTCGGACATGGCTACTCGCCCTATCAGTCCATCTCCGCGTTCGCGGGCAACATTATGATGATTGACCCCGAGGATCTTGCCGCGCGCGGCTGGCTGACAGAGAAGGATCTCTTCCTCCCCTATGAGGCGAATACGGCATTCATCGACTTCGAGCGCGTCAAGCAGTTCAAGAAAGAACTGCTCGAAAAGGCGTTCCGCGTGTTCCGCAAGACGAGTGCGCAGGACAAGGACTTCAAGGCATTCTGTGAGAAAGAGGCGTACTGGCTCGACGACTACGCGCTCTTCCATGCGGCAAAGAAGGAATACGGCCGCTGTGCATGGACGGACTGGCCGGACGAGATCAAGCACCGCGATCCAGCGGCGCTCGAGGCTCTTGCCGAGCGGCAGCACGACGAGGTGGAACTCGACCACTTCAAGCAGTATGTCTTCCACCTTCAGTGGAACCGTCTGCATGACTATGCGCGGAAAAAGGGCATCGAAATCCTCGGCGACATGCCGATCTTCATCGCACAGGACAGCGCGGACGCATGGGCGCATCAGCACCTCTTTGACCTGAACGAGGATGGGACGCCGCGCACGGTTGCGGGCGTACCGCCCGACTACTTTTCTGCGAATGGGCAGCTCTGGGGCAACCCTCAGTACAACTGGGACGCGATGAAGGCGGAGAACTATGCGTGGTGGAAACGTCGCTTCCGCAAGCTGCACGAGCAGGTCGACATCATCCGCATCGACCACTTCCGCGCGTTCGAGTCCTACTGGTCGGTGGATGGCAAGGCGGAGACGGCAATCAACGGACGGTGGATTAAGGGACCGGGCAAGGCGTTCTTCGACGAGATCGAGCGCGAACTCGGTGAGCTGAACATTGTCGCCGAGGATCTCGGCATCATCACGAGCGAGGTCGAGCGGCTGCGCGACGACTGCGGCTTCCCCGGCATGAAGATCGTTCATTTCATGCTCGAACCGAACGAGTCGGGGCGCGTCGGCTTCGTCACCCCCGAGAACAGCATCGTCTACACGGGGACGCACGACAACAACACCACCGTCGGCTGGTACACGCACGACATCGACGAGGTGTTGCGTGAGACGCTCGCGAATATGACAGGCACGACCACTGATCGCCCGAAGACGATATGCAAGCGCCTCATCAAGGCGGCATACGCCTCGCGCGCCCGCATGGCGATCATCCCCATGCAGGATCTCCTTGCACTCGACGAGCGCGCGCGCATGAATACGCCCGGCACTGTCGGCATCAACTGGCGTTGGAGTCTCAAGAAGGACTATCTCCTCGAACTCGACGCGAAGAAGCTGAAAGCACTTTGTGTGCGTTATCATCGGTGAGTTTTTGCACAAAGAAGGGGCTGTTGCACGAAGTCGTTTTGACTCGTGCAGCAGCCCCTTTTTGGTGGACTTACATCGTCTCTTCCGCCTGTGTCGTGCGTGCGGCAGCGTGATCGACATCATCGCAGAAAATAGCCCGCCGCTCCTCCCATGAGAGGTGACTGTTCACGCGCGAGACGGCACCATAGGAGGACTCCATACGCGCGAGGAGCGCGCGTGCGTCCGCGCACGAAAAGCCCGCCTTAGGAAGGAGCGCCGCGGCAAACACATCGGCGCGGCGTTCCTCATTCTGTGTGAGTGTGCCGTAGGAGATTGCACGTAGTACATTCTTTGCCGCACGCGCGTCATAGCGCCCGTCCGCGCCCGCTCGCACACCGGAGAGTGCGCTCATCGCACGCGGGCTCCGCAGGATGATCGCGACGGGGTCGCCGTGTACAATGTGTCCCAACTCATGCGCGAGGAGCGCGGCGAGCTCCCCCTCCGGAAGCGACAGCGCAGCTGCATTTAGGACAATGATCCGTCCGGGCAGCGCATAGGCATTGAGCTGATCCCCCGACCGTATGATGATCTGCACGTCCTGCGCCTCGCCCGCCGCCGCGCAGAGACGCGCGGCGATCTCCTCTGCACGTCCGTGTGCTGCGGGGGAATCATAACGTTCCTGCGCTGCGGCAAATAGGATCGTACGACCCGCAGGGGCATCGAAAAATGCAAGCGCCTCCCGTCCCCCCGCAAAAACATGAGCGGATGCAATAAAGACGAAGGAAAGAAGAAAAAAGAATACAAAGAAAAATTGTCTGTCATAGCACCTGTCGGCAGAACCGTGGGCGCGTGGAAGCATCTCCGTCATACAGCACACTCCTGTCATAAATTTGTCATTGTATATACATCGGAAAGATAAATGAGATCTTAAAAAACTCTTGCAAAAAAAGAAAAAAAGTGTAGAATAATACGCAAAGGCAAAAGTCCTGCCTCCGCACATGAGCAGAAGCAGGATGTGCCTTGGAGAGGGGGTGAGCTTATCCAAAAAACGATGCCGTTTATTGTTGTGCTCACAGGGCTCGTCTGCGCGCATACCGTCCTTGCCGCGCCAGTGGATCATCCACAGAACGCCGGCATGGAGGTTCAGGCAATGGGGGATGATACCCCTCCCGTTTTCTCTGCGCGGATGGGGGAGCGGGATCGCCGCAATGTAGAAGTCGAGCTGCGCTGCTATGCACCTCGCGTACGCGGGTCGGTCGAAGGCTCCGACTACTATACATGGCGTACCCACGAGCACAAGCTGGATTTCCAACAGGACTTGGGCATTGATGCGACGCGTGCGCCTGAGATCCGCGTGCGTGCGGGTGCAATCGAGGCGGGCTATATGCGAGCGGCAAGTTCTTCGTCGGGATTTGTGCTGAACCACCTGATTTCACGCGATGGTGATCGTACAAAATACTTGGGAAACTTGGACACCAAGATGGATGTCGACTACCTCACGGTTGCGTGGAGACACGACTTCCCGGAGAAAAACTCTCGTACGGTATGGCTCCGTGCAGGTCTGCGCTACCTCAGAATGCACGTCGAGGCACACGGCTATGACAGCCTGCACCGAACGCCGAAGGCGGACGCAGACAGTGCATCCGGCATCGTTCCCATCGTGGGCGTTGGTGTCAAATGGGAGATCTCACCGAAGTTCGGATTTACTGCCGATGCGAGCGGAATGTATGCGGGCAGCTGCGGGCGCACGCTCGATGTCGAGAGTGCATTCCTCTACCATCCGGCAGACGGATGGACGGTGGCAGCCGGCGGTCGCTGGATCCATATGTTCCTGCATCGGTCGGGAAAGGACGCCGCCTATCAGGCGGAAGGACCCTTCCTCTCTGTCCGCTATGCGTTTTAGCGATCCGGTTTGGGAAGTTTCGGTGGATGTCCCTATGGTCATGAAGTAAAGGAGTAATCAGATGAAGGCAACAAAGATGTTTGGCAAGAAGCGTCTCTCCGCTATGATGGCGGCGGCATTTTCCTTCGGTGCGGCATTTTCCCTGACGCCGTCGGATGCATTCGCCGCGCAGGTCGAGATCTCGCAGTCCGGCACGGACTACGTGTTTACGGTTGACGGCACGTCAAGCACTGTCTTGGCGAAGGACTTTGCGGCGGAGTTCAACAAGGTTACCTCCACGGCGAACAATGAAATCTTTGTGACGGGCGGTGCGCGCAGCGCCATTAGCGGGATCGCGGACGGTGTCAAGCTCGCCCCCGGAACGACGCTGAGCGTCAACAAGCCCGGCGATCCGAACTATGTCACGCTGAAGAACGGCGCAAAGGAGAGTACCCTCAAGGTTGACGGCACCAAGGTAACCGGCAAGGACGTGAACCTCGAAAGCCTTACGGTAAAGGCGAATGACCAGTCGGCGGACGTTGACCTGACGGGCAATGTCGGGACGCTGTCGATGACGGGCGCGAGCAACGTCGGACTGAAGACGACGGACGGAACGCTGAAGGTCTCCACGTTGGATGTCAAGGGGACGGCACTGAACGGTGCGGCAAACGTCGAGGCAGCGACGGCAAATCTGGAAGGTGCGAAGCTCAACGAAACGCAGCTGAAGGCAGACACGGTCACGGTCGATGCGGCGACGACGTTTGATAAAGCGAAGGTCAAGGCAAAGACGGTCATGGTGAATGATGCGTCGGCGGATGCCGTGACGAACCTCATCAAGAACGGAACGATTGCGGCAGCATCCGACTCCGACAAGCTTACCGTCAATACGAGCGGTGTGACGAATCCGGCTGTCAAGGATGCCATCAACAAGATTCCGAATGTTGCAGTCACAGATGTAAAGCTCGTATACACGCCGGCAGACTTTGCCGGCGGCAAGCTGACGCTGGATGGGACTCCATACACGGGCAAAGGCCTCGCTGCGGGCATCACCGAGGCATTCAAGAAGGGCGCAAACAGCATCACGATTGATGAGGCCACGGTCAAAAAAATCACACAGCAGGACATTACGATCCCTGCAAACAAGACCCTTTCGTTGGCCGAAGGTCCGGATTATGCAGAGGTGAAGACGGAGAAGGATACGGTCGTCGAACTCAAAGATGACAAGGTAAACGCAAAGAGCGGCGCACTTGCATCCGTCACCTACCATGCAACCGGAGATAAGAAGATCAAGGTGGATTTCTCCAAGCTCGAAACTGCGGGTGATGTGAAGGTCACAGCAGGTACCGTCAGAGCCGTTACCGTGGATGAAAAGGGTAAGGTAACGGATGGGGATTTCAAGGCAAGAACAGTTACGATTGGATCAGCTGCCACAATCGTAGCAAAGACGCTGAAGGCAGAGAAAATCCTTGCCGACAATCCTGCTGATGCGCTTAAGAATATCACCAATCTTAACGCAGTGAACGGTAAAACCATTCAACTTGCCTATGCGAATGGATCGCCCTTTACTCAGGCGAAACTGGATGAAATTGCAACGGCAATTAAATCCAAGATTCCCTCCAACCAGACACTCATGTCCGGCGACCTGAAATCAGGAGTCAAGGGTGAGGGGAAGCCGACGTACGGCGATTTTGACAAGGATAAACCGATAGAATCCCTCGGCAAGATTCTCGCGCAGGATTATACCGAAGGACAGACGGCAAAGCAGTATCGTGACGAGGTCGGCGACAAGGTGACGGCGCTGAATGCGACGAGCGTGACGGCGACGTTTGCGTACG
>CAUVFG010000076.1:0-5937 GCA_963551125.1 uncultured Selenomonas sp.
AGGTGGCACTCTACAGCGGCCGAATCGACGAGGCAGAGGCGCTTGCCGAGAATGTGCTGCGTGCGCAGCCGCGCCATCCACGCGCTCGTATGGTGCAGGCGGGACTCGCGGCGTTAGAATTCCGACTGGATGAAGAGATCCCCCTGCTCGCCGACCTGATTGAGGAGCTGTCCTACAAGGAAAAGGTGCTTGGTGTGGAGGATCCCTCCTATGCCATTTATCATCAGATGATGAAGCGCGCGCGCGGCTGGCTCGCCGATGCGCTCTACCTTGCGGGAGAGGCGAAGGGCGCCGCGCACGAGCTCCTCATGTCCAGCCGTCTCGCGGATGAGGCGGATGAGGCAGCGGAGCTCTACAGCAAGTATCTCTTCATGCGCAACTATCGGCATCTCAGCGCAAAAGACGGGCGTCTCAAGGCAGAAGTCTATAACGAAATGCAGACAGCGCATCAATATACGCATGGTAATGTAAAGCGACTGACTCAAAAAAAGCTGCGCATTGGCTATATATCACCGGATTTTCGAGAGCATGCTGTCTCGTATTTTCTGTCTCCGCTGTTGCACCATTTCGACGGTGACCAGTTCATGGTGTTCTGCTATGCGACGGGCAGAAGCGATGCTGTGACGGAGCGTTTCCGCACACGCCGTGTCACATGGCGCGATCTGCGCGGTCGTCACCCACGAACAGCAGCACGCCTCATTGCCGAGGACAAGATTGATATACTGATTGACTTGTCTGGGCATTCGCAGGACAATGCACTGCCGATTATGGCGTATCGCCCAGCTCCTGTCCAGATTTCCGGGATTGGCTATACGAATACGACGGGTCTGCATGTGATCGATTATTTCCTCTCTGACGAGGTCTGTATTCCCAAGGGGGATAGGGCGGCGGAGGCAGGGTTTACGGAGCAGATTTTGCGCATGCCGCATTCGCATCTCTGCTATGCGCCTGAGACCATACGCGCGATGCCTGAGGCCTGCTATGAGCCTCCCGTACGCCGGAATGGCTACGTGACGTTTGGCAGCTTCAATAATTTTGCCAAGGTTACGGATGAAATTCTCCTCCTGTGGCGCGGGATTCTGGAGTCTGTCCGCAGCTCGAAACTCGTCATCAAGGGGAAGATCGCCAGCATCGATTCAGGACTCAATTTTGCAAAGCAGCGTCTCTCCATGCTGAACTATGATCTTACACGTGTGGAATTTCGTCCGTATAGTCCGGACTACCTCGAGCAGTATCGGGACATTGACATCGCGCTCGACACCGCTCCCTATAACGGTGGTCTGACAACGTGCGAGGCACTCTATATGGGGGTTCCCGTCATCTCGCTGCGCGGACGTACGCATGGCGCGCGCTTTGGAGCATCGATTCTGACGAATGCGGGTGTTCGTGAGCTCATCGCAGAGAGTGATATCAATTATGTACGCCGTGCGGTTCAGCTTGCGGAGTCGCCGAAACTCTTGGAGGCATACCATATGGGGCTGCGTGCGAATATGAAGCGCTCACCGTTGATGAATGTGCAGGGCTATATGGAAGAATTGGAAAACCTGTATCAGGAGATCTGGGAGAAATTCTGCGCGTCAAAGATTTAATTTAATAAAATAAAGAAACGGAAGGGAGGATAAGCATGGCCTTTGCACATCTGCACGTGCATACCGAGTACAGTCTGCTGGACGGCGCGAGTCGGGTCAAGGAGCTCGTTCGGCGTACGAAGGAGCTCGGCATGGACGCAGTCGCTATGACCGACCACGGCGTTATGTACGGTGCTGTCCGATTCTATAAGGAAGCAAAGGCGCAGGGCATCCATCCCATCATTGGCTGCGAGGTCTATCTCGCGCCACGTATGCGGCAGGAGCGCGCGGAGGTGGACGGCACACGCTACTACCATCTGATCCTCCTCGCCGAGAACGAAACGGGCTATCGCAATCTGGTGCAGCTCATATCCCTCGCAAATATCGAGGGATATTATTATAAGCCGCGTGTGGACAAGGAGCTCCTGCGGAAATACCACGAGGGAATTATTGCGCTCTCTGCCTGTGTGGCGGGGGAGATCCCGCAGGCGATTCTGCGGGAGAATATGCAGCAGGCAGATGAACTCGTGCGTGAATACGTGGAAATCTTTGGGAAGGAGAACTTCTTTCTCGAGATACAGGATCACGGGCTGCCCGAGGAAAAGACGGTCAACCGTGCGCTCCGCGATCTTGCTAAAAAACATGACATTGGGCTCGTTGCAACAAACGATGTGCACTATGTCCATGCGGAAGACAGCGAGTTTCATGACATCCTGCTTTGCGTGCAGACGGGGCGGACGATCAATGATCCCGACCGCATGCGCTTCTCCGGATCGGACTATTATCTGAAGTCGGAGCAGGAGATGACGGCGCTCTTTTCGGACTATCCGGGAGCGATTGAGAATACGGCGAAGATTGCCGCGCGTTGTCAGGTGGACTTCACCTTCGGGGAGCTGCAGCTGCCGTTCTATCCCTTGCCCGCGCCCTATGAGAGCGACGACGCGTATCTGTGTGCACTGTGCGAGGAGCGTATTTCTACCCGCTATGCGGATGTCACGGATGAAATCCGCGAGCGCCTCTCCTATGAGCTCGGCGTCATTCGCGACATGGGATATGCAAGCTACTTCCTTATCGTGTGGGACTTCATCAACTATGCGCGCGAGCACGGCGTTGCTGTCGGTCCCGGGCGTGGCTCGGCGGCGGGCAGCATTGTCGCCTATCTCCTCGGAATCACGAATATTGACCCCCTGCAATATGCGCTCCTCTTCGAGCGTTTCCTCAACCCCGAACGCGTGTCGATGCCGGATATTGATATCGACTTTGACGACATCAATCGCGGTCGGGTGATTTCGTATGTCAAGGAGCGCTACGGCGAGGATCATGTCGCACAGATTGCCACCTTTGGTACAATGGGGGCAAAGGGCGCGATTCGCGATGTCGGGCGCGTCCTCGAAATGTCGTTCAGCGAGGTCTCCGCGATCACAAAGCTCGTGCCCGCAGAGCTGAATATCACATTGGAGCGTGCACTCAAGGAGTCGGCGGATTTTCGCCGTGCCTACGAAGCGGATGAGAATGTCGCAAGAGTGATCGATCTCGCACGTAAGATCGAGGGGCTGCCGCGCAATACCTCCATCCATGCGGCAGGCGTTGTGATTGCGAAGAATCCGCTCTCAAGTCAGGTGCCCGTCTGGGTCTCCGAGGGCACGCTCGTCACGGAGTTCGACAAGGACGATGTCGAGGCTCTGGGGCTTCTCAAGATGGACTTTCTGGGGCTGCGCACGCTCACGATCATTGCGGATACGGTACAGCATGTGCGTGCCGCACACGGCATCGAGCTGGATGTCGATGCGATTCCGCTTGTTGATAAAAAAACTTCACAAATGCTGTGCGATGGCGATACGGGAGCTGTCTTTCAGATGGAGTCTGCGGGCATGACGAATCTCGTCAAGGACTTGCAGCCGAAGGGCTTCGTCGATCTCATTCCGACGGTTGCGCTCTATCGTCCGGGACCCCTCGGCAGTGGGATGGTGACGGACTTCATCGACGGCTTGCACGGGAAGAAAGAGGTCGTCTACATGCACCCCCTGCTCGAGCCAATCCTCAAGGAGACGTTTGGCGTCGTACTCTATCAGGAGCAGGTCATGCAGATTGTGCAGGTGCTCGCGGGATTCAGTCTCGGTCAGGCGGATCTCCTGCGCCGTGCGATGGGGAAGAAGAAGCACGACCTCCTGATGGCGCAGAAGGAGATCTTCTTGCAGGGCTGCGCGAAGAATGCGATTGAGGCGGGGCTGGCGAACCATATCTTTGACCTCCTGACACATTTTGCGGACTATGGGTTCAACAAGTCCCACAGCGCCGCCTATGGACTACTCGCATGGCAGACAGCGTACCTCAAGGCGCATTACCCTGTTGAGTTTATGGCGGGCGTCCTGACGAGCATTATGGACAAGACGGACAAGATCCCCGTCTATATCCAGCTCTGTCGCCAGATGGGGATTAAGATTTTGCCGCCCGACATCAATTCGAGTGCGGCGACATTCGGCATCGAGAACGGGGCGATCCGCTTCGGGCTTGCCGCCGTGCGCAATGTCGGCGAGAATGCGATTGTGAGCATGGAGCGCGTGCGCGCGGAGGGCGGACAGTTCCGCTCGCTCGTGGACTTCTGCGCGCGCGTCGATATGCGTACGGTCAACAAGCGTGCAATCGAGAGCCTCATCAAATGTGGTGCATTTGACAGCCTCGGCACGGAGCGCAATCAGCTGCTTGTGGCGCTCGATGCCGCAATGCAGGATGCGGCGCGTCGTCAGCGCGATCTCATGAGCGGGCAGATCGGCCTCTTTGGTGAGGACACGATGGAGGAGGTTCATCAGATTCAGATTCCGTCCGATGTTCCGCCGAGCACGGCGCGAGAGCGCCTGATGTGGGAGAAGGAAGCGACGGGCTTCTACATCACGGGACATCCGCTCGATGATTACAGCGATACGCTCGGGGGGCTTCTCTCCATCGGCGAGATTCCGAATGCGGTGAAGAGGGATCGCCAGCTCGTACGGATCGGTGGGCTTCTGACGAGCACGAAGCGCTTTACGACGAAGAAGGGCGATACCATGCTCTTCGCGGAGCTGGAGGATTTCAGCGGCAAGATCGAAGTCACGGTGTTCCCGCGCGTCTTCTATGCGCACGTGTCCGATTTGGAGACGGATATGATTCTCGTCGTGGAGGGGCATGTCGATACGACGGGCGAGGAGCCGAAGCTGCTCGCCGATCAGATCTGGCGGATGAGCGAGTACCGTTCTTCCTTCTATCTGATTCCGTCTGCTGACGCTGACCGCCGTGCGCTGTGGACTAAGATGCAGGAACTCTTTGCCGCGCATCCGGGGGAGCATCCTGTCTATGTCCGCAGTGACGGGCGCTGGCGTCAGCTGGGCGAAAATTACTGGATTGACGGCTCGGCGGTGGTGCGTCAAGCTCTTACGGCGCTTATGGGCGAGCGCGCGGTCAAAGTGCGATAGGGAGCCATATGGAAGAACGACTGCAAAAGATCCTCAGCCATGCGGGCGTTGCCTCACGTCGTGCGGCGGAGGAAATGATTCGTGCAGGGCGGGTCACGGTGGACGGCACGGCAGTGACGGAACTCGGCGCGAAATACGATGCCGTACAGCATGAGATCGCCGTCGATGGCGTGCGCATAGCGGCGGAGGAGCAGAAATACTACATCCTCCTCAACAAGCCGCGCGGCTATCTCTCGACGGCACGGGATGATCGGGGACGCAAGACTGTGCTCGACCTCCTGCCGGGTTTCTCCGCGCGGCTCTATCCCGTGGGGCGGCTGGACGCCGATACAGAGGGGCTGCTTCTCATCACAAACGACGGCGCAATGACGCAGGGGCTCCTGCACCCGCGCTATGAGATTGCAAAAACATATCATGCGGAGATTGCGGGCGAGGTCACGGCGGAGGGGCTTGCGCAGCTGCGTCGTGGGATTCTCCTCGAGGACGGCATGACCGCTCCCGCAAGAGTTCGTGTCCTGCGGGTGGAGGAAGGGCGCACCGTGGTTGAGACGGTCATCCACGAGGGGCGCAATCGACAGGTACGCCGCATGTTCGCCGCGATTGGCTGCCGTGTCACGGCGCTCAGGCGCGTTCGCTTTGCGCAGCTGACGCTGAAGGGGATTTCCTGCGGAGCATTTCGCCATCTGACGGCAGAGGAGATACAGGCGCTTCGTAAAATTGCGGGGGTGGCAGGTAGTGAAGAAGATCGTCATAGTGGGCGCGGGGCCTGCGGGGATGATGGCGGCAGCCGCAGCGGCGGAGTGCGGCGGGCGCGTCCTGCTCCTCGAGAAGATGCCGCGCGTCGGGCGCAAGATGATGATTACGGGAAAGGGACGCTGCAACGTCACAAGCGCAGACGAGATTCCTGACATCATCAAAAA
>CAUVFG010000077.1:0-5920 GCA_963551125.1 uncultured Selenomonas sp.
CGACGAATCCCGAGCGCATGAAGAAGCTGCAGGAGGTCTGCAAGACGAAGGGCTTCGATGTGGAGATCGTCGGCGGCGAGGGCAGCGAGCTCTTCTCCGACTCACTCGCGCCCGTCGGACAGAAGGGCGACACCTATATCACAATGTACCGCAGCAATGTCGATCTGATTGTTTCGCATTTGAAGTAACTGTTCATATGCCATGCGAACTCCACGCGAACACTTAGTTGCGCAAGCGATCACGTGCTTGTATGCTTAAATACCGGCGGACTTCTTAAGGAATCGCTGATAAAATGAAGTCCGTCGAATTGGTGCAGATTTTTTGTCCTGTCAAGGAGACAAACCGGACGCATAGCAAGGGCTATGTGGAGGATTTGTCGACACAGACAGGGCGAAAAAGATGTGCTAAGACGGCGCGGCTGAATTTATCAGTGCTTCCTTACACGCGCTTCGCTTGAACGAAAGAAATCCGCCGGGGCATACCGCACGAGCGGTCAACGTCGTCCAATCGCACTTCGCTTACGCTCGTGTTCTTGGGACGTTTTCGCATGCGACCTGTTTCCCAATCAGCTTCGTCCTATGGACTTGCTTCTTGGACAGGTCAGTATTTACTCGCTTGCTCCACTAGGGTTCGCTTAGGAGCATCGCACGGCAAAATCAGAAAACACAAAGCGGCACCATTTTCTACAGGGAAGTGATATTCAATGGCAGGAACAAACAGTGTGATCCACGTCGAAGATCTCACAATGGCATACCGCGATACCCCCGTGCTCTGGGACATCGACCTCGATATCCCGGCGTGTGTGCGCTGCGCGATCGTAGGCCCAAACGGCGCGGGAAAATCGACCCTCCTCAAGGGCATCCTCGGTCTGTTGAAGCCCGTCTCGGGTGCGGTGCAGCTCTGGGGAAAGCCACTCTCCGCCGTACACAAGCAGATTGCCTACGTGCCGCAGCGAGGCTCGGTGCACTGGGACTTCCCGACGACAGTCTTTGATGTCGTGCTCATGGGGCGCTATGCCCATTTGGGACTCGTGCGCCGCCCCGGCAAGGAGGATCGCGCGCTGGCGATGGACGCACTCGACAAGATGAAGATGGCCGACTTCGCCGACCGTCAGATCTCGGAGCTGTCGGGCGGACAGAAGCAGCGCGTCTTCATCGCACGCGCACTCGCGCAGGACGCACAGCTCTACATCATGGACGAGCCTCTTGCTGGTGTGGACGAAACGACAGAACACATCATCATGGACAAGTTCATGGATTTACAAAAAGAAAAGCGCACCGTCATCGCCGTCCACCACGATCTCAGCACGCTCGATGCCTATTTCGACTATCTCGTCGTGCTGAACCGCACGGTGAAGGCATCGGACTATCTCGCCAATCTGGACAAAGAGGCGGCACTCGCGCGCGCCTACCGCGTGAAGGAGTGAGCGATGGACATTCTGACGAACTACACCTTTCAGATCGTCGCGCTCGGCAGCGTCATCCTCGCCGTCGCCGCCGCCCCCGTCGGCGCGTTCAGCGTCTACAAGGGGCAGAGCCTCATCGGCGACGCCATTGGACACTCTACCTTTCCCGGCATCATCCTCGCCTATATGGCATTTGCGACACGCAATCCCGTCGTGCTCCTTGCGGGCGCGATTACGGCAGGTGCGGCAAGCTACGCGCTCATCCAACTCGCACACAGGGACAAGCGCCTCGGACTCGACGCAAATCTTGCGATCTTCCTCTCGGGCTTCTTCGGGCTCGGCATGGCACTCAAGAGCTACATCCAAGGAAATCCGGACTATGCTGGCGCGTCACAGGCGGGGCTCGGGACATACATCTTCGGACAGGCGGCGTATATGCTTGAGGCGGATGTCCTGCTGATCGCCGTCGTGTCTGCGCTCGTACTCATACTACTTCTGCTCTTTTACAAGGAGCTGAAACTCTTCGTCTTTGACGCGGAGTATGCGGAGGTGGTGGGACTGCCCTGCCGCCTGCTGAACCTCCTCCTGCTTGTCATGACGATTGCCGTCATCGGCATCGGAATCAAGGCGGTCGGCGCAATCCTCATCAGCTCCTTCCTCATCATCCCCTGCGTTGCCGCAAATCAGTGGTCGAACAACTTTGCACGCGTGCTCCTGCTGAGCAGCCTCATTGGAGCGGTCTCCGCACTCGTTGGAACGTACATCAGCACGCTCGAGCAGGGTATGTCGACGGGGCCGTCCATCATCCTCATTGCCTCGCTGATCGCCTTTTTTTCCATTGTTTTCGGGACAAAGGGCATCCTCGGCAGAGTCTTGAAACGGAGGGATACGCATGGATGACGCACTCCTCGTACTGCTCCTGACGGCTGCTGCATGCGCACCACTCGGTGTCTTCCTGATCCTGCGCCGTCTCTCCATGATGGCGGACGCAATCAGTCACACGGTGCTGCTCGGCATCGTGCTCGCGTTCTTCCTCACACACGACCTCGGCTCGCCGTGGCTGCTCTTCGGTGCTGCACTCATGGGTGTCATCACCGTCTCGCTCGTTGAGCTGCTCGGCAAGACAAACCTCGTCAAATACGACGATGCAATCGGCGTCATCTTCCCGCTGCTCTTTGCGCTCGCCGTCATCCTCATCAGCAAATATGCGGGGAATGCCCACCTCGATACCGACATGGTGCTCATGGGCGAAGTCATCTATGCGGGGCTGAACACAGTCGAGATCGGCGGCATGGAGATTCCCGCTGCCGCACTCAAGATGGGCGGGCTCGTCCTCCTCATTGCAGCATTTATCACCGTTTTCTACAAGGAGCTGAAGGTCTCCACGTTTGACGGTGAATATGCACGGCTCATCGGCGTGCCGACGGGCATCCTCTTTTACGCCTTTATGTCACTCACCTCGCTCACGACCGTCGCGGCATTCGACGCGGTCGGTGCGATCCTCGTCATCTCGTTTTTCATTGCTCCCGGTGCGACCGCTCTGCTCTTTACAAAGCACCTGTCGCACACCCTCCTCCTCGCCCTCCTCGTCAGCATGATGAGCTCCGCACTCGGCTACGCGCTCGCCGTACATATGAACGCCTCGATTGCAGGACTCTGTGCCGTCATGAATATGCTTGTCTACCTGCTCACCCTGCTCATGGGGCCAAAGGGGGCTGTCACGACATACATCCGCCGCAAAAGAAGTATGCGGCAGATGCAGCGCGACCTCTTTCTGCTCCACATCGGCAGACACACGGCAGAACGCATTGAGAGTGCGGAGAACCACGCGGACGAGATCGGCGACCATTTGAAATGGGAGGAAGGCAAAGTGCGCCGCGTCAGCCGCGAGCTCATCGATCAGCACCTCCTCCATCGCGAGGGCAGCTACTACCTGCTGACCGAGGCGGGCACAGCGGCATACACGGCTCTTTGCAAAAGGTACTATATCTGAGAAACAAAAACTGCTGCAAAAAGAGAGGCTTTTTGCAGCAGTCACGTCTATATGCAGTTATTTTTGCAGAAGCGCGAGATAACGTCCCCGCTTATTTGCCGGGATATGCAACACTTCCATTGCGCGCTCCGGCGAGAGAGAAAGCTCCTCCATCAGATGCCGCAGGCTTTGCACCGTCGCCTGCTCCGCGCCCTCCGCTCTGCCCTCGGCGCGACCTGCCGCACGTTCGCCGCGCATATCACTCAGATAGTCGCGCAGAGCTTTCTCACGCTGCTCGTACTGCCAGCGCTCCACATCGCTCTGCATGAAGACATGTTCCGCCTGTATCGCCTCGCGGATCGCAGCCTCGCTCATCGCCAATTCCTCCGTTTCCTTTTCGTTTAGTTTATTCGAAAAATACGCAAGCCATTTCTCTAGTCGCTTCATCTCTTTGACGGACTTAACTTCAAACTTTGGGATCTCCAAAAAATGCAGTTCCAGATCATCCGTCAGACGGTGTCCGCTCGTGATGTCATAGAGTCCGTACATATGATGTGGGCTCTCCTGCGGCAGCAGTTTAAAATTCAGCAGATTGATCGTGATGGAGCGGCGCAGATTCTGATACTCCTCCCCCTTATGCAAGGTCTGGTACATCCGCGCCCAGTAATAGAGCGTCCGCTTCTGCATGTTGTGATGATTCATCAACTGGACTTCGATGTTGATCTGACTGCCGTCACTTACGATGCCGTATATGTCGAGCCGCGAGAGCTTTCCTTCATCAAAATCAGGATTCAGTTCACGGTCAACAAAGGTGATGTCCGTGAGCTCATCCTGCCCCTCCCGACCCAGAATCGCGTTGAGGAAGCTCAGCGTAATGCGCTTGCGCTCCTCTTTTCCAAAGATAAATTTGAAGAGATAATCGTTTAATGGATTGTATCTTTGCCGGCTCGTCATACATATCCCTCCCGCGTGATCGGTTGTGCTTTCCTCTATTCTATCGCTTTTTACCTTTTGAGACAAGGAGCAGACTCATTCTTCATGGAACTTTTTGCGTACACAAAGAAGCGGTCGCATCGCGCGACCGCTTCTTTTACGTCAAACAAACCTGTGATTACGCGAAGGAGACGACTTCCTCTGCCTCGGTCTCATCGGGGTAAGCCGGTGCAGCGGAGACATTTGCCACCGCGTTCGCAGCCTCATCGAGGGTGTTCGTAGCAGTGTTATCCTGCTCTGCCTTTGCCTCCTGCACAGGTGCGTAGGCGTTCAGCACGCTCTCAACGAGGGCAACCTTCTCACCGTCAGAGAGCGCTGCCGAGGTGGCAATCTCCTGCACGATGCCAACAACGACTCCTGCGCTCTGGCGGCGTGATGCCTTTGCATTCAGATCAGCCACCACATCGGTCAGAGCAGCGATGCGGTTCTCCTGCGAAGCATTCTTGGAGAGAGCCTCCTCAACCGTTTTCTTGCCGGACTCCATGTTCGCCTTATCGTCCTTGGACAGCTCAGGCGTCGGCACCGGCTTCGGCTGCGGTTTCGGAGTTTCGGGAGTCACCGGCGGCGCGGGCGGCTGCGGAACGGGCGGCACTGGTTCGCTCGTTTCCTTGAATGCAGCCAACTCTGTCCCTGCAAGTTTTACATGGGAGGATGCGTCACGCAACAGGGATGCTGCCGAGCCGTCCGTGCGCGCAACATACGCGACGGGGTTCACCGTCAGTATATTTCCGGCTGCTATTTTGCTGTCCTTCCATACTCCGATCTTGCCCGCGCCAATATTGATTTCATCTGCCTCAACAGTGGAGTTCCACAGTCCCAATTCGTTGTCCTTGGTAACCTCAAACTTGGTAGCTCCACCATTCTGTTCATCCATCTTGTTGCCAACAACGAGATTGATTTCCTTGTTCCTGGTCATCGTTACTCCGTCAAAGATCGCCTTGCCACCGCCAAAAGAGGCATGGTACTCCTTCGAACGATCAAAACGGAACGTGCTGTCCTTGACGCTGAGAACATTATCGGCAGTAGCTTCATCGAGATATGCGCTCTGACTCCCGTACGTATACTTCTGCTCCGCCCCTGCGCCAATAAGAGTCCTTCCACGCGCCGCTATATCGCTCTTCTCAATATTCACCTTACCGCCGTAGATCGTCGTCGTGTTATACCCGTTATCCACAGTCGGACGATGCACCTTGACATTGCTCAGATACACAACATTATCCGTCCCCGCCTTCTTGTATTCGTGGACAAGATTGCCGACCTCCGTATCGCCGTCGCCTTTTTCCTTTTGGTCAGCAACGAGCGTGAGTGCACCGATCTTGATGTCGCTGTTCTTAAGCGTCACACTACCGCCATCGATATACAGTTCCTTGTCACCGCGTACCTCAAGTCCATCCGTTTGCACGGTATTCGCCGCACTGCGCTCCGTCGTCCCCCAATAGTCCTGCCACCGCGGCGCAGTCTGGTCGTAGTCCTCTTTTGTAAACGCAGTCAATGAGAACTCTGTCCGGTCTCCATGCAGCTTGGCACGGTCTGCATTGACGGTATACCCG
>CAUVFG010000078.1:0-5914 GCA_963551125.1 uncultured Selenomonas sp.
GAGATCCCGCGCGTCACCTGCATGGAGGCGGGGCATCCCGTGCCCGATGCGGCTTCGTTTGCCGCCACGCGCGAGGCGCTTGCGCTGACGGAGAACCTCACGGCACAGGATACGGTGCTCTTCCTGCTCTCGGGCGGCGGCAGTGCGCTCTTTGAGGAGCCGCTGATCCCCGCAGAGGAGCTGACTGACCTCACGGAGCAGCTGCTCGCCTCGGGTGCGGACATCGTTGCCATGAATACGCTCAGAAAGCGCATGAGCGCGGTGAAGGGCGGCCGCTTTGCAGAGCATTGTGCGCCCGCGCGGGTGTTCTCGATCGTGCTCAGCGACATCCTCGGTGACCCGCTCGACATGATCGCCTCGGGACCCGCGCACCCCGACACGTCGACGGCGGCGGACGCGCACGCCGTTGTGAAAAAATACGGCCTACATCTCTCCCCCGCGGCCACGGCACTCCTCGATAAGCCGCTGCCGGCGGCGCTGCCGAATGTAGAGACGCAGATCACGGGCAGCGTGCGCGAACTGTGCGCGGCGGCTGCGGCAGCAGCAGAGCGGCGCGGCTATACGCCCGTTCTGCTGACCGATCAGCTTGCCTCAGAGGCGCGCGAGGCGGGGTGCTTCCTCGCGGCGATTGCGCGTACACACGCGGGAGACGGCATTTCGTACGCCTATATCGCAGGCGGCGAGACGGTGGTGCAGGTGCGGGGCAAGGGGCGCGGCGGGCGCAATCAGGAACTTGCCCTTGCGGCATCGGTGGGCATCGCAGGTCTCACGAACGTCGCCGTGTTCAGCGTCGGCAGCGACGGGACGGACGGTCCGACGGATGCGGCGGGCGGCTATGTCGACGGCGGCACGGCGGCGGCACTTGCGCGCGAGGACAAGAGCGCAACGGCAGCGCTCGCCGAGAACGACGCCTACCCCGCGCTGAATGCCGTCGGCGGACTCATCATGACGGGACCCACGGGGACGAATGTGAACGATGTCGCCGTCGTGCTGATTCGCGGATGAACAGAGGTGTAAGGAAGGAAGATATGACGGAGTTCGAGGAGATTCTCGCTGCGCGCGCGGCAGAGGTGCAGATTCCGTTGACAGAGGAGCAGATCGCGCAGTTCGCCGTCTACAACGAAATGCTCCTCGACTGGAATACGCGCATGAACCTCACCGCACTGACAGCGCCCGCCGATGTCGCGGTGAAGCATATCATCGACAGCCTGACGGCGTACGATGCCCCGCTGTTCGATGCGGCAGAGGCGCTGATCGACGTGGGCACGGGCGCGGGGCTGCCCGGAATCCCGCTCGCCGTCTATGCGCCTCATATCGAGGTGACGCTGATGGATGCGCTCGCAAAGCGCGTGCGTTTTCTCACGGAGGTGACGCGCGTGATGCATCTCACGAACGTCCGCTGCATCCACGCACGCGCGGAGGAGGCGGCACGGGCGAAGGAGCATCGTGCGCACTATGACATCGCCGTGAGCCGCGCGGTGGCGCGCATGCCCGTGCTGCTCGAGTACACGCTGCCGTTCGTACGCGTGGGCGGCTCTGTACTCGCGCTCAAGGGCCGCGCGTACGCAGAGGAGGCGGCGGAGGCGGGCGGGGCGGCGGAGCGTCTGGGCGGCGGTGCGATTGCGGCGCGCCCCGTGCAGCTGCCGGGGCTCGACGATGTGCGTGCGATTCTCACGGTGGTGAAGGAGCGCCCCACGCCAAAGACGTATCCGCGGCGGCAAATCAAATAATTTCTTTCACAAAGGATTTATCTTTTTTATGTCGAAACTTATAAAACGAGTACGCATATAGTTGCTGCGCGCTTTTCGGTGCGGCATATGATAAGGAAAGCGATTCGATAAGGGGATGACGAGATGAAACCATGGAGAGGTCTTGTACTCGGGACGCTGACGGCATTCCTCCTGTCAGCACCCGCCGCCGATGCGGTTGCGGCGACGACTGCATCTGCATCTGCGGCGGCAACGGATGAACGCGCCGCACGGGACGCAGCGCGTGCGGCAAAGGCTGCAGAACGTGCGGAGCGGCAGGCTGCACGAGCGGCGGCGAAGGCAGAGCGGCAGCGGGCGATTGCGGATGCAAAAGCCGCGCGTGCGCAGGAAAAGGCTGCTCCGACGGCCGCTCCCGTGCACGTGGCAGGAGTGAACGCAGCAGCAGGAGATGCGTCTGCCGACCTCGTGGGGAATACAGCTGCGCACACAGAGACCGCAGAGAGCGCTGCCCCAACGGCAGAGAGCGCGGCAGCTGCGCCACTCTCTGACAAGGAGGCGGCACGTCTGGACCGCCGGCAGATGCGCGCGGAGCGCAAGGCAGAGCGTGAGGCGGTAAAGGAGGAGCGCAAGGCTGCGCTCGCTGAGGCAAGGGCGGAGAAGCGTGCGGCAAAGGCGGCGGAACGTGCGGAGCACGCAGACAAGTCCGCCACGAAGAAGCGTGACCGTCGTTCGCGCTACAAGACACTCTTTGTGGACAACGGCTTTACCTATTATATGGATGCGCAGAATACACGTTGGGTGAAGCGTCCGTACAATACCGAGGAATATATGATCGACGCATGGGTGCGTCTTGTGGAGAATACGACGGGGGAGCCTGTGGCGGAGGATGGGAAGATCCGTCCGGCAAAGTATTTTCTTGAGCACTACTACATCAGCCCCGAGCGTCGTCAGGTCATGTTCCTCTCGGAGCTCGAGGTCACGGGGCGTCCCGACAACGCGGTGAAGGAGCGTGCCTACGACCCGAAAAACTGGGAGCAGCTCGTGCCCGGCTCCATTGAGGACGAGCTCTATGCAGCGATCACGGCGCGGATGAAGTCGGCACCGGGGCAGCGCGGCGGGATTCTCAGCGGGACGAGTGGGATGAGCCTGCGCGACATGATCGAGGAATACGCACGTATTTCGTTCTGAGCCGCGCAATGTAGTAAGAGGGGACGGGGGGCTCATTTTGATGGAACAATACGGAGAACGCGACCTCTGTCAGGTTACGGGACTCCTCAACATGATGCAGTTTATGCGCCGCGCATCCGTACAGCTGCAGGATGCGTCGGTGGAACCGCTGACATTCATATATTTCGATATTGAGAATTTTAAGAGCTTTAACCAGCGCTACGGCTTCCATCAGGGGAATCGTCTCCTGCGCTATGTGGCGGATCTTTTGCGCGAGACGTTCGAGGGCGACCTTGTCGCGCGTTTTAACGACGACCATTTTGCGGTGGCGACGCAGAAGGAGAACCCCAACGACTGCATCCAGTTCATTCACGAGCGGATTCATGTTTACGATCTGGGGCTGCCGATGGAGGTAAAGGCGGGCATCTATCATCCGCCGGAGGACGTGATCGATGTCGCGCTCATCATGGATCGTGCAAAGATTGCGTGCAACAGCATCAAGAATACGTATGATCTGACGTGGGCGGAGTTCGATCCGTCGATGGAGGAGGCGCTGAACTTCCGCAGCCACATCATCCGCTCGTTCCAGGAGGCGATGATCGAGGGCTATATCGAGGTCTACTATCAGCCCGAGATCCGCGCGATGACGGGGGAGATCTGCGGCTTTGAGGCGCTCGCGCGGTGGAAGGATCCCGCACATGGGATGATCTCGCCGGGCGTATTCGTGCCCGTCCTCGAGGATGCCCATCTCTCGCCGCAGCTGGATCTCTACATCATCGAGCAGGTCTGTCAGTCGATTCAGCGCCTGCTCCGCGAGGTGCCGAGCTGGGAGCTGATGCGCGTATCGGTGAACCTATCGCGCGCCGATTTCCGCCTGATGGATATGGTACAGGCGGTCGAGGATGTCCGCCTGCGCTATGATATTGCGCGCCAGCTTCTCAACATCGAGGTGACGGAGGGGGCGCAGGGGGAGGATGAGAAATTCCTGCAAGGGGAGATTGCACGATTCCGTGCGGCGGGCTACGAGGTCTGGATGGACGACTTCGGCAGCGGCTACTCCTCACTGAACAATATCAAGGACTATGTCTTTGATGTGCTCAAAATCGATATGAATTTCTTGCGCTCGTTCGAGACAAATCCGAAGTCCGCGATCGTCATCCGCTCCATTGTCAACATGGCAAAGGAGCTGGGGATGCACACACTCGCAGAGGGGGTGGAGACGCAGGCGCAGTATGACTTCCTGCGCGAGATCGGCTGCGAGAAGCTGCAGGGCTATCTCTTTAGTCCGCCGATGCCGCTCGACCAGGCGATCGCCTACTGTCATGGTCCCGAGGCAAAGGTAAAGGTGGAGCCGCTGCGCCTTGGCAGCTACTATACGGAGATCGGTGCAATCAACGTGCTCTCGAGCGAGGTCCTTGAACGGCGTGGGTCGCCCGAGATCGGGGATGCACTCTCACTCGCGATTCTCGAGGAGGAGGACGGCGAGATCCGCTATCTCTACCGGAGCCGCATGTTCAAACTCTTTCTCCACAGCATCGAGCTGGATGAGGCAAGCGCGCATACACCGCACTATGAGCGGCGCAAGCGGCAGAACGAGCGCATGATTGCACGCATGATGAGTGAGGCGGATCGCACGGGGCGTGAGGTCTATACGGACTTTATCACGCGGAATTCGTTCAACTCCGTGCGCCTCAGACTCGTGACGCGCGATGCGGATGATACGCGCGCGGTCTTCCTCATGGCGACGGTGAATATCTCGCGGTTCAGCCCGGAGGCGGGATCGATACAGGAGGCGCTGAATCAGATTGTGGCACTGTATGACCGCGTGGATCTCTTCGATCTCGGTACGCGCAAGGTGACACAGCTCTATCGTGCCGTGACGGAGCCCGGATTCCTTGAGGACTATGGGCATTTCGAGGAATTGATCGCGCATTATGCGGAGGAGATGGTGATCCCCCCCGAGCAAAAGCTGTTCAAGAAGTTCTACAGTGAGAAACATCTTCGCGCCGTCCTTGAGGACAAAGCGGCGCACGAGGAGGATGCTATACTGTTTTATAAATGTATGCCGGATGATTCGCGTGTGCTGCGCCTGCACCATCTTGTGCCCTTCCAGGTCGGGGCGCGCGGCTACGTGATCTCCTGTGTGCAGGTAATCAATGAGAACATCATCGGATCGGCGATAGAGGCACTCGCGGCGGATGATGCGTAGAGCGCGATATTGCGGAGCGCCTTGGTTGACAGGGCGCTCCTTTTTTGTGTCCATCATGGTGATATGCTTTTTGCATCGTATGTTTTCTTTTGCTATACTCTTTTTAACAAAACAAATATTTGAAGGAGGAGGACTATATGCAAGAGAAAAAGAACTATCCCGCACTCACAAAGGCGGAGGAGGATGTGCTGATCGCGCATGCGGTTCGCGGGGAGGCGGGGGCGATGGCAGAGATGACGGCGCGCTATCGCGGGCTGATCGTCGCGGAGTCCCGCGCCTCGTACCTCAGGAACGCGGCCCTTGCGGCGGATGCGGAGAACATCGCCGTGCTCGCGTTCATTGAGGCGCTGCATGACTACGACCCAAGGCACGGCGCACCGTTCGCGGGATTCGTCAAGGCACGCGTCCACCACGCACTCTACACCGAGTTTCGCCGCGAGCGTCGTCTGTGGGAGCGGACATGCCACCCCGAGCAGAGTGCGGAGGGGCGCGACGTATGGGAACCCTGCGGCGGCACGGAGGACATGGCGGAGCGTGCGGATCTACGCCTCCTCGTGCGCGGGATTCTGCGCAGCGTCATGCACCGCCTCACCGAGCGCGAAAAGGAGATCCTCTCCCTGCATTACTTCCGCGACCTCACCCTGCGGCGCATTGCCGCGCTCCTCGGCACGTCGGCGAGCGCCGTTTCCAAGAGCAAGGCGAACCTCCTGCGGAAACTTCGCGCGGGGGCGGGGGTTGCAACTGCATAAGAAATGTGGTATTCTGGAATGGGGTAATGGATTTGTAAAGGAGATGTCCTACATGGCACAGACTAGCATTAGCATTCGCA
>CAUVFG010000079.1:0-5911 GCA_963551125.1 uncultured Selenomonas sp.
TATGAGGCTGCCTGAGGTGATGGGATTTTACCCACACATTCTGATGATGCCTCAATTTTTTTGAAAAAAGACTTGAAATCTTATGCAGCAAAGATGTATAATTATAAAATCTTTTCGGGGATGAAACGGAGGGGATGAAATGAAGGCAAGTATTATCGGAGCTTCTGGATATGCCGGGGAAGAACTGATTCGCCTGCTGCATGGACATCCGAATGTCGAGATTGCACATCTGACATCGGAGCGTCATACGGGTGAACGCATATTCGCGCTTTATTCACATTTATTGAATATTTATAACAACGAACTCGAATCCATGGAGGATGTACGCAGCATTGCTGCAGATAGTGATGTCCTCTTTATCGCACTTCCGCATGGACATGCAATGAAGATTGCAAAGAGTGTTTCAGATCTGCCGCTGCGCGTCATCGATCTGGGCGCTGACTATCGCTTTGCAGATACCTCCGTGTATGAAGCATGGTATCATGTGGAGCATATTGATCCCGATGCGGATCGCGCCTATGGTCTCGCCGAACTCTATCGCGATCAGGTGCGTTCAGCACACATCATCGGAAATGCGGGCTGCTATACGACGGCGAGCATACTTGCACTTGCTCCTCTTGTGAAAGCCCGTTTGGTGCAGATGGATTCGATCCTCGTCGATGCTGTGTCGGGTGTATCGGGAGCGGGGCGCACACCGAAGGAAAGTACGCATTTTCCGGAGTTCTATGATAGCTTTACGGCATACGGCGCTGTATCGCACCGTCATACGCCGGAGGTCGAGCAGGCGCTTTCCAATGTGGGCGGCGCTGCGGTCACGATCAACTTCACGCCGCATCTTGCACCGATCTCGCGCGGCATTCTCGCAACCTGCTATGCGAAAATGAACGAAGGCGTGACGCAGGAGCAGATTGATGCGGCCTTTGCGGAGATGTATGCGGATGAGTTCTTTATCCGCCTGCTTGGAAGAGGTGCGTATCCCGCAACGAAATATGTGCGCGGCACCAACTTTTGTGATATCGCGTGGCATATCGACCCGCGGACGCAGCGCGTCATTGTATTCTCTGCCATCGACAATCTCGTCAAAGGGGCGGCGGGGCAGGCAATACAGAATATGAATATTGCATTTGGTCTGGATGAGCGTGCGGGGCTGGATCTCGTGCCCATGTATCCGTGATTTTGTAGGAAAATGGAGGAAAATATATGTTCAGCGAAGAGAGTGCGAAGCTCGGGGTTACCTACCCGAAGGGATTTCAGGCAGCCGGCGTCAAGGCGGGCATCAAGAAGAGCGGGAATCTCGATGTTGCCGTGATCTGCAGTGACAGGGAAGCCGCTGTTGCGGGAACCTTTACGAAGAATGCCGTTGCAGCAGCGCCCGTCCATGTCTCAAAGGTGGTTGTTGCCACGCATACGGCACGTGCCATTGTTGCCAATGCGGGCTGCGCCAATGCCTGCACGGGGGCGCAGGGCGAGGCGGATGCCGCCGCCATGCAGAAAATCGCAGCCGATGCCCTTGGCTGCGGTGCGCAGGATGTCATTGTCGCCTCGACGGGCATCATCGGTCAGCTCCTGCCGATGGACAAGGTGGAGAAGGGCATTCATGCGGCGGTAAAGGAGCTCTCACCGCATGGAAGCATGGATGCGGGCAACGCCATCATCACGACGGATACCTACTCCAAGGCGGGAACGACCTCCGTTATGCTCGGCGGCAAGGAAGTCCGATTCGGCATCATCGCAAAGGGCTCTGGCATGGTACGCCCGGATATGGCGACGGTGCTCTGCTTCATTACGACCGACGCGGATATCGATGCCATCCTCCTGCAGGAAGCGCTTTCTGAGGTCATGGAGTACAGCCTCAATATGATCTCGATCGACGGCGACATGAGCACGAACGATATGGCAATTGTGCTTGCGAACGGGGCTGCAGGAAATCCGAAGATCACGGAGAAGAATGCGGACTACGAGGCGTTCAAAGGAGCACTCCTCGCGCTCTGTCAGGGGATCTCGGAGAAGATCGCAGCAGACGGCGAGGGGGCGACGAAATTCATCACGATTCACGTCAAGGGGGCAAAGAATTTTGCTGATGCCAAGACGGTCGGCATGAGTGTCGCAAACAGCCCGCTTGTCAAGACGGCATTCTTCGGTGAGGATCCGAACTGGGGGCGCGTGATCTGCGCGGTTGGCTATGCGGGCGTGCCGATGGATCCGAATCACACCACGGTGAAGTTCGGTGGCATTCCTGTCTATGCGGAGGGCGTCGGCGCGGCATACGATGCGGACGCACTACGCGCGGTGATGACGGCGCATGATATCGTCATTGATATCGACCTTGACGATGGCGCTACGGAAGCCACGGTCTGGACCTGCGATTTCTCCTATGAATATGTGAAGATCAACGGCGAGTATCATACCTGAGAGGGGGACGGCGATGTACTCCGATCATGACAAGGCGGAAATTCTTGTAGACGCACTCCCATACATTCAGGAGTTCTACGGGAAAACGGTCGTCATCAAATACGGTGGCAACGCGATGATCAACGACGCACTGAAGGAAAATGTCATGCGCGACGTGGCGCTGATGAAGTTTGTCGGCATCCGTCCGATCCTCGTGCATGGGGGCGGACCCGAAATCACGGGCTTTCTCAAGAAGGTCGGCAAGGAGAGTGAGTTTGTCTCAGGGCTCCGTGTGACTGACGAGGAGACGGTGGAGATCGCCGAGATGGTTCTCGACGGCAAGCTGAACTCGGAGATTGTGGGACTGCTCAATCTGCGCGGCGTGCGTGCGGTCGGGCTCAGCGGAAAGGACGCAGGGCTCATCAAGGCGAAGAAGAAGCACGCGACCGTCTATGAAAATGACGAGGCGCGTACGGTGGACATCGGCTACGTCGGCGAGGTCACGGAGATCGATACGGGCATCATCGTCGATCTCCTCAATCAGGGCTATGTTCCCGTCATCGCACCCATCGGCATGGGTGCTGAGGGAGAGAGCTACAATATCAATGCGGACTATGTTGCGGCGGAGATTGCGGGGGCGCTGCATGCAGAGAAATTCCTGCTCCTCACGGATGTGGAAGGCGTCTACAAGGATTTCGGCGACAAGAGCAGTTTCCTCTCGCAGCTGCACATGGACGAAGCGAAGGAATACATTCGCAGCGGTGTCATTGCGGGCGGCATGATTCCGAAGGTGGAGGCGTGCCTTAGGGCACTTGAGGCGGGGGCGCACAAGACCCATATCATCGACGGGCGGCTTGCACACTCCATCATCTTGGAGATCTTCACCTCGCGCGGTATCGGAACGATGGTGCTTCCGTAGGCAGGAGATATGATGAAGAACGAGAATGAAATTATTGCAAGGGACACGGCGAGCTATCTGCCCGTGTTCGCACGCTATCCGATTGTGCTCGACCACGGGGACGGTTCGTATGTGTGGGATGTCAATGGGCGAAAATACCTCGATGCGCTCGGCGGAATCGCGGTGAATGTGCTTGGACATAATTACGCGCCGCTCGTAAACGCGATTGCCGCGCAGGCAGCGCGTCTCATCCATGTGTCGAACCTCTACTACACCGAGGCGCAGGCGGATGCTGCGGAAAAGCTGTCGCAGCTCACGGCGGGCGGCAAGGTGTTCTTCGGCAACTCGGGTGCAGAGGCGAATGAGGGCGCAATCAAGGCTGCGCGCAAATACGCGCATACAATCTCTCCCGACAAATCGCAGATCATCACGGCGCTCGGCAGCTTTCACGGGCGTACACTCGCGACGCTGACGGCGACGGGACAGGAGAAATTCCACAAGGGCTTTGAGCCCCTCCCCGCAGACTTTGACTATGTGCCATTCGATGATATCGCGGCGCTCGAAGCCATGATAAGCGCACGCACGGCGGCCGTCATGCTCGAACCGATTCAGGGCGAGGGCGGCGTGCGCATGCCGTCGGACGGCTATCTGAAAGAGGTGCGGGAACTCTGTGACAAGCACGATGCCCTCCTGATCTTTGACGAGATTCAGACGGGGATGGGGCGCACGGGGACATTCTACGCCTATGAAGCGCAGGGCGTCATGCCGGACATTGTCACGCTCGCCAAGGGGCTTGCGGGCGGTGTACCGATTGGGGCGTTCGTCGTCACGGAGAAGGTCGCCGCTGCATTTCACGCGGGCGACCATGGCTCCACCTTCGGCGGGAATCCGCTTGCGTGTGCGGCGGCAAACGTCGTCCTTGATACGATTGCAGACGAGACTTTCCTGCGTGAAGTACAGTCGGTCGGCACATATTTCAAGGAAGCACTGCGCGGCTTGCAGGAGAAATACCCTGCGCATATCAGAGAGGTGCGCGGCACGGGGCTGATTCTCGGCATGGAGATGCAGAGGAATGAGGATGCGGCGGCAATCGCCCGACGGATGTTGGAGCAGGGCGTTATCATCAACTGCACGGCAGGGAATGTCCTGCGTTTTATCCCGCCGCTGATTTTCTCGAAGACTGAAGTGGATGAACTGATTGCTGTTTTGGATCGCTGCATCCTTGACATATGTGACCGAGGAGGACTATGATGAACAAGGGCATGGATCTCATCTCCATCCACGAACTCAGTGCAGATGACGTAGAGGAGATACTGACGCTTGCGGCGGAGCTCAAGGCAAAGCAGAAGGCGGGCATTCCGCATCCTCTGCTTGCGGGCAAGACGCTCGGCATGATCTTCGAGAAGTCCTCGACTCGGACGCGCGTCTCCTTCGAGGTGGGGATGTACCAGCTCGGTGGGCAGGCGCTCTTTCTCAGCAGCCGCGACCTGCAGCTTGGGCGCGGCGAGCCGATCAAGGACACGGCGCGCGTGCTCTCACGCTATCTCGACGGCATTATGATCCGCACCTATGGGCATGACCGCATCGAGGAGCTGGCGCGCTGGGCGGATGTCCCCGTCATCAACGCGCTCAGCGATCTTCTGCACCCATGTCAGGCACTCACGGATCTCCTCACAATCCGTGAGTACAAGGGCAAGAATCTCGCGGGATTGAAGATGGCATATGTCGGCGACGGCAACAATATGACACATTCGCTCATGTATGCGGCGGCAAAGGTCGGCATGCATTTCGCTGCGGCAACGCCCGAGGGCTATGCGCCGAATGCGGCGGTTGTGGCAAATGCAAAGGCAGATGCAGCGGCATCGGGCGCAACGGTGACGATCACCACCGATCCGAAAGAGGCGGTGCAGGGCGCAGATGTCATCGTCACGGACACGTGGGCGAGCATGGGGCAGGAGGATGAGCATGATGCGCGGATTGCATGTTTCCGTCCCTATCAAGTCAACCGCGAACTCGTTGCCGCCTCGGGGGAGGCATGCTGCATTGTCATGCACTGTCTGCCCGCGTATCGCGGCGAGGAGATCACGGAGGAGATCTTTGAGAACTTCGCCGATGTGATCTTTGACGAGGCGGAGAACCGTCTCCACGTCCAAAAGGCAATCATGGCGCTCGTAATGGGCGACTGAATTTACTAAGGAGTTGTTTCAAACATGGCAAAGCAGATCAAAAAAGTAGTCCTTGCGTATTCCGGCGGTCTGGATACCTCGGTCATCATTCCGTGGCTGAAGGAGCACTATGATGGCTGCGAGGTCATCGCCGTCTGCGCGGATGTCGGGCAGGGCGAGGAGCTTGAGCCCGTACATGACAAGGCTCTTGCCTCAGGCGCATCGAAGGTGCATATCGTCGATCTGACGAAGGAGTTCCTCGAGGAGTACGTCTGGCCGACGCTCAAGGCGGGTGCGGTCTACGAGGGGAAGTATCTGCTCGGCACATCGTTTGCACGTCCCGTGATCGCCAAGGCACTCGTCGACATCGCAAAGAGCGAGGGTGCAGATGCGATTGCACATGGCGCGACGGGCAAGGGCAACGATCAGGTGCGCTTTGAGCTGACGGTCAAGGCGC
>CAUVFG010000080.1:0-5892 GCA_963551125.1 uncultured Selenomonas sp.
GAGGACGCGCACACGGAGGAGGAGATCCGCCTCCTGATGAAGGAGAGCTATCGGCAGGGGCTGATCAACAGCACGGAGGCAGACTTTGTCGACAATGTCTTCTCGTTCACCGAGCTGAACGCGCGCGAGATCATGATACCGCGCACGGATATGATCTGCCTCTACCTCGACGACACGTCCGCCGAGCGCATCAAGACAATCCTCGAGGAGCAGCAGACACGCTATCCCGTCTGCTACGAGGACAAGGATCACATCATCGGCTTTATCCATGTCAAGGATCTCCTGCCGCCGCTCATTCGCGGGGAGCGGCTGAATCTGCGCCGCTACATCCGTAAGGCACTCATCGTGCCCGAGAGCATGGACGGCAGCGTGCTCCTGCGCACGATGCAGGAGCAGGGGTCACAGCTTGCCATCGTGGTCGATGAGTACGGCGGCACGGCGGGCATGGTGACGGTCGAGGACATCGTCGAGCAGATTGTCGGTGACATCCGTGACGAGTTCGACGAGGAACGCGAGAGCCTCGAGTGGCGCGCGGGCGATGTGTGCTCGGTCGACGCGAGACTGCTGCTCGAGGAGGTTGCTGATCTCCTCGGCGTGCGCATCGAGGATGAGGACGTCGACAGCATCGGCGGCTGGCTCTATGACCAGCTGGGCGAGGCTCCGCGCGTCGGGCAGATGGCGGCGCACGCGGGCACACTGCTCTACGTCGAGGAGGTGGACGGCGTGCGCATCACGCGCGTGCTTGTTCATCTGCTGCACAGTGTATTGGAGGCGCAGGGGGAGACCGCGTCGCATGAGGAGGAGTAAATATGACATTCGATCCCATGCTTTACGATGAAATCATTGCCGCATTTACCGTGGATGCGGAGCATCTGCATGAGGTGGCGGCGAACTTCCGCCAGGATATGCGCCTCGGTCTTGCGGGAAGCCCCGACTCCTCCCTGCGCATGCTGCCGTCCTACCTCGGGCTGCCGACGGGCGCGGAGCGCGGGGACTATCTCGCGCTCGATTTCGGCGGGACAAATGTGCGCGTGCTCCTCTACCGCCTTGAGGGCAACGGGAAATATGAAATACTCTCCCACGTTGCAAAGCCGCTCAAGGTCGATGGCGTCTATGACTTCATCGGCGCAGAGGCAACGGGGGAGGAGATGTTTGACTTCATTGCGGCACTTGTCGATGAGGCGGTCGCCGGCGACCACGAGACACCGTACCTCCTCGGGCACACCTTCTCCTTTCCATCCACGCAGACGAATATCAACGACGCGCGGCTCATCATCTGGACAAAGGAGTTCGCGGCGCGCGGTGTCGAGGGCGAGGTCGTCAACGATCTCCTGCGGGCGGCACTCGTACGGCAGGGGCTCTCGAACGTTACGCCGAACTCCGTCATCAACGACACGGTCGCCGTCCTCCTCGCGGCTGCCTACATCAATGGAGACACGAATATCGGTGCGATCTACGCGACGGGGCACAATACCTGCTACCTCGAGCCGTACACGGGCAAGGCAGAGCCGCCGATGATCCTCAACATGGAGTCGGGCGGCTTCTCCAAACTCGTTCCGAATCGCTTTGATGTGGCACTCGATGCGGCGTCCGAGAAAAAGGGGGAGCAGCGCCTCGAAAAGATGGTTTCGGGGCGTTACATGGGCGAGCTCTTCGCGATGGCACTCGCCGAACTCCTTGGTAAAAAGGGGCGTGCGTACGGCTTTACGAGCGTCGATCTCAGCCGCATGCTCGAGGATGTGAGCGAGGACGCGACATCGGCGGCGACCATTGTCGAGGCGCTGACGGGGCAGCGGCTCACGGCAGAGGAGGCCTTGCGCGTGCGCGGCCTTGCGCGCGCCGTTGTCGTGCGCTCTGTGCGGCTCATCGCGGCGACGTTTGTCGGGACGCTCTGGCAGGTGACGGGTGCAGGGGAGATGCGCGCCCAGCACATCGCTGTCGACGGCTCGGTCTATGAGAAGATGCCGCTCGTGCGGGAAACGATGGAGAGTGCGTTCGCCGAACTTCTCGGGGAGGATGCGGGCAAGGTTGACACCATGCTCGCGTGCGGCGGCTCGGGGCTCGGGGCGGCACTTGCGGCGGCGATGGCGGAGCGCGGGTGAAAACTGCTTGCCTCTGCGGCGTTTTCTGTGCTATGATAGACGAATGTAATTCATATTGGAGAAGGAAGGGGCTTTTTCTTGCTCACGCTTTTAATGGTACTTGATGCAATCGTTGCAATCATCCTCATCGCGTCCGTGCTCGGGCAGGAGGCAAAGTCCGCCGGTATGGGCGGCCTCGACGGCGGCGGCGACACGGTCTTCTCGGGCAAGGCGCGCGGAATGGACGCGCTGCTCGCGCGCGTGACCGTCGTGTTCGCGATTCTGTTTGGCGTGATTACGATCGTGATTGCGCGGATGTCGAGCTGATCGAGCTAAAAAGGGAATGTCCCTGCTGCCGCTGCTGCGGTGCAGGGATTTTTTCAGATGATGTCGGAACAGGAGGAATCGTCATGCACCTACCGGGCGCGGAGCCGTTTTTTCTGCCGGGCGGGCGGCATGGCGTGCTCCTCATTCACGGATTCACCGGATTGCCGGCGGAGCTGCGCCTGATGGGGGCGTATCTGAACGAGCGCGGCTTCACCGTGCTTGCGATACGGCTTGCCGGGCACGGGACGACGGTCGAAGATCTGAGCCGCATGGAGCACGAGGACTGGATGGACTCCGTGCGCGACGGCTATGCCATCCTCAGCGGCGCGTGTGATCGAGTCTCCGCCATTGGGCACTCGATGGGCGCGATCTTTGCCCTGCTGCTTTCGATTGAGTCGGAGCTTACTCATGTCGTCAGCCTTGGCGCACCGATCATGATTGCACCCGAGCAGGGACTCGAGCATTTGCCGACGCGTGAGGCGTGCATCGACCGCTATGTGCCGAAGGCACGCAGGAAGCTCAGGGACGTGCCGCAGGGGGCAAACAATACGTATCGGCGCATGCCTCTCGTCTCCATTCACGAGCTCTTGGATGTTGTCGCGATCCTCTGCGCGCAGATCGGAAGAGTGACGGCACCGCTCCTCATTGTGCACGGGGAGCGGGATCATACGGCAGATCCGAAGAGCGCGGACTACCTCTATGAGAACGTGGGGAGTCCTCGGTGCGAGAAATTCATCCTGCCCGATGCGGGACATCTGCTGCCGCTCGATATCGGGGTCAGGGAGCGCGTCTTTGCGCGCACGGCGGCATTTCTCTCGGAGAACGCGCAGGAACAGGACTTGTAGGAACGGAATAGGAACGGAATAGGAACGGGAAAACGAGGAAATTATGGAACAGGAACAATTAGATACGCTCAAGGAACGTGTGCACGCCTTTATGCGGGAGGACGCCTATCGCCCGCTGCCTGAAGCGGAGGTGCGCACGGGACTTGGGCTGTCCAATGAGGAGGAGCCGCTGCTTTCGCCTGCGCTCGCGGCGCTCGAGGCGGAGGGGGCGATCATCCGCAACCGCAGCGGACTCTACGGACTGCCGAGCCGCATGAATCTCGTCGTCGGGCGCCTCTCCATGTCGCCGAAGGGATTCGGCTTCATCATCCCCGACGTGCGAGAGGCGGAGGACGAGTCGGATGTCTTTGTGCCGGGGAGTGCACTCGCAAGCGCTATGCACGGTGATCGTGTTGTGGCGCGTGTGACACCCTCCGAGATTGCGGGGCGTGCGCGTGAGGGCGAGATCATCCGCATCCTTGACCGTGCGAATACGCACATTGTCGGCACGTTCGAGCGCAGCAAGGCGTTCGGCTTCGTGACGCCCGACAGCGCGAAGATCGGGCGCGACATCTTTATTTTGAAAAAGGATTTTGGCGGCGCAAAGACGGGCAGCAAGGTTGTCGTCGAGATCACGAAGTGGCCCGAGGAACGCCGCAGCGCCGAGGGGCGCGTCATCGAGGTGCTCGGCAAGACGGGCGCCCCCGGGGTCGACGTGCTCGCCGTCATGCGCGCCTACGATCTCGATGAGAGCTTTCCGCCCGCCGTCGCAGAAGCCGCCGCGCACTGCCCGACGCATCCGCTGCCCGAGGAGTACGCGGGACGGCGCGACCGCCGCGATTTCCCCATCGTCACGATTGACGGCGAGGACACGAAGGACATCGATGACGGCATCTATGCGTATGAGAAGGACGGCGGCTTCTTCCTCGGCGTCTACATCGCCGACGTGAGTCACTACGTCCGCGCAGGCGAGCCGCTCGACGTGGAGGCGGCGCGGCGCGGGACGAGCGTCTATCTCGTCGACCGCGTGATCCCTATGCTGCCGAAGGAACTCTCGAACGGCATATGCAGCCTGAACGAGGGCGTTGACCGCCTCTCAATGGCGTGCGAGATGGAGATCGGCGCGGACGGCGAGGTGCGGAGTTACGAGATCGTGCCCTGCGTCATCCACGTTGCGCGCCGCCTCACCTATACGCTCGTGAACAAGGTGCTTGCGGGCGAGGAGCCGTTTGTCGCGGACAACGGGGACATCCGTCCGATGCTAGAGACCCTGCGCCGCCTGCGCGAGGTGCTGCGCGCAAAGCGTCATCGCCGCGGATCGATTGACTTCGAGCTGCCCGAGATCAAGGTGAAGCTCGACGCCGAGGGGCATCCCGTTGCGCTCGTGAAGCGCACGGGTTCGATCGGTGAGTCCATCATCGAGGAGTGCATGCTCGTTGCGAATGAGACCGTTGCGCGCCACATGGAGCTGAAGGAGGAGCCGTTTGTCTACCGCGTGCACGAAACGCCGAACAGCGAGAAAATCGAGCGCTTTCAGAGTCTTCTCGCGGCGCTCGGACTGCGCCTGAACGTGGGCGAGGACGGCAAGGTGCAGCCGCGCGACATACAGGCTGTCCTCGACCGTGTGAAGGGGGCGCCCGAGGAGCGCATCATCGGCGCGGTCGCACTGCGCTCCATGCAGCAGGCGCGCTATGCGACAGCGAGCCTCGGGCACTTCGGGCTTGCCGCGCGCTACTATACGCATTTCACCTCGCCCATCCGCCGCTACCCCGACCTGCTTGTCCATCGCCTCCTGCGCGAGACATTCGCCACGGGGCACATCCCGCCCGAGAAGCGCGAGCGGCTGCGCGCAACCCTCGCCGAGGCGGCGGAGCACTCCTCCGCGCGTGAGCGCATCGCCATCGAGGCGGAGCGCGAGACGACGGATATGAAGAAGATCGAGTACATGGCGCAGTTCGTTGGGGAGACCTTCGAGGGGATTATCAGCGGCGTCACGGCGTTCGGCATCTTTGTCGAACTCGAGAACGGCGTCGAGGGGCTTGTGCACGTTTCGACGATGGTGAACGACTACTACAGCTACGTCGAGGAGCAGTATGCGATGGTCGGCGAGCGCACGGGCACGCGCTACCGCCTCGGCGATGCCGTGACCATCATCATCACGCGCGCGGACGTACAGGCGCGCACGCTCGACTTCGTGCTGAAGGATAACGGCGTCTACGAGCCGAATACGGCAAAGCCGGCAAAAACAATGCGCGCAAAGCCGAAGGCGGACGGTGAAAAAAATACAGACGGGCGCAGACGTCGCTCCCGTAAAAAGAAAAATGAGAAGCGGCATGAGCCGATCATCGCGGATGTCTCCGCAACGCCCGCTGAGCGCCGCAAGAAGACGCGCGGCGCGCACGGTACGCGGGGCAAACGCGTACAGGAGGGCGAGCGTGCGGCGCGCACAGCGGCGGCAAGTGTGCCCGCAAAGCCGCGCGCGGCTGCACAGAGGGCGGACGGTACACGCGGCGGAGCACGTCCCGCACGCGCATCGCAGACGGTTTCGCAGCGGCGTGATCGCGGGCGCGGGCAGCATCCCGCGCGTGCAGCGCAGGGCGGCGATCGTCGCGACCGTGGGCGCAGCAGAGGAAATGACCGCTATGGTGAGGAGCGCGGCC
>CAUVFG010000081.1:0-5855 GCA_963551125.1 uncultured Selenomonas sp.
CAAAGGCGAGTATCCTCGCTGCGATTGCGAGTCAGCATCATGAGCACATCGACGGAACGGGCTACCCGCGCGGAATCAAGGGTGAGGAGATGCACCGCTTCGCAAAGATTGCGGCGATTGCAGATGTCTACGATGCCCTCACGAGCGAGCGCCCTTACAAGAAGGCATATATGCCGAACATCGCTTACAACATCATGCACAACATCAACAAGGGGCAGTTCGACCCGAAGCTGCTCGATCTGTTCTTCAACAATGTCGCCCTCTATCCCGAGGGTGCGGTGCTCAAGACCACGTTTGGCTTTGCCGTTGTGAAGGAGAGCAAGTTCGGGCGCACGACAACGCCCGTCATCATCCTCTTTGCCGATACCAACGGCAAGCTGCTCGATCAGCGCACGGTCATCGATCTCTCCGAGGAGAAGGACGGCGCCTCCTCGATACAGGTCGTTCCAACGGGCAATGACCTCTACCATTTCATCCATGAGCTGGGCGTCGATCCTTCTTACTACCTCGAGGAAGAGCGTGAGAAGGACAAGGCGGCAGGCGTTGTCTCCTCGGGTGTGTCTGCACCGCCGAGGATGCCCATGAGATCAAGCTAAGGAATCGCTGATAAAACAGACCTGCAGATTGGTGCAGAATTTTTGTCCTGCCAAGGAAACAAACCAGACGCATAGCAAAGGCTATGTGGAGGATTTGTTGACACAGGCAGGGCGAAAAGGATGCGCCAAGATGATTGGGCTGAATTTATCAGTGCTTCCCTAATATAAAAGGCAAAAAATGACCTGACCCCCAAAAGTTAGACTTGTATAATCTAACTTTTGGGGGTCAGGTCATTTCAATATCATTTCTATGAAAGTTGAATCCCATGCTCCTCTGCCATCTTGCGAATGACTGCCTCCGGCAGTTCTGCCATCTGCGCCACCGTTGCAACCGGCGTTCCTGCACGAAGGAAATTCATCGCTATCTGCGCAATTCCGAGCTGTCTTCCCTCAGCCCGTCCTTCACGACGTCCTTCACTTCGCCCTTGTTTTACGCCCTCTAGTCTCCCTCTTTTCCACGAGCCTTCCATATCGCTTACATAGTCATGCTCGTACTTCTCGCGCAGTTCATACTTCCGGCGCTGACCCGCGTCCCGCATAAACGCCTCAATTCTGTCCCATGCGGTGTTGATTGCTGCATCGCTCATTGCTATCGCCTCCATTTCCTCATCGCTTAGATCATTTCGGATAAACGCCATCCACTTATCCAGTGTCCGCATACGCCGTATGTCCTGCCGTGTCACCTTTGGCAGCTCTAAAAAATGTATCTCGATGTCATCAGTCAGCCGATGCGCACACGTTTCGTCATAGAGTCCGTATGTATGGTGAAATCCGGAGAGCGGTAGATATTCATACCCGAGCAGATTGATTGCTACTGTTCGGCGCAGGTTCTCGTAGTTCTCTCCACGCCCCAACGTGCTCTGGTAGAGCTTTGCCCAGTAGTACAGGCTCCGCTGTCCCATGTTCTCCCGCTTTTGCACCTGTACCTCAATGTTGATCTGCGTTTCATCGTTCGTCATGCAGAGGAGGTCAAGTGCCGAGCCCTTCCCGTTCTCCTCCTCCGGGTCAATCTCTCGATCTGCAAAGCGCAGGTCGACAAATGCACGCTCCCCCTCCAAGCCAAGTACCGCATTGATAAAGGAGAGCGTGATTTCCTTATTCTCTTTGTGTCCAAAAATGAATTTGAACAAGAGATCATTCAGCGCATTAAAGTCCCGCGTACGCATGACCGAATCCTTTCTGTATCATGAGGAATCACTAAGGAATCGCTGATAAAATGAAGTCCGTCAGATTGGCACAGATTTTTTCGTCCGAACTAGGAGGCAAACCGGACGCATAGCAGAGGCTATGTGGAGGATTTGCCGACGAAGTGCGGGCAAAAAAGATGCGCTAAGATGGCGGTGCTGAATTTATCAGTGCTTCCCTAAATTCCTTATCTTCATTATAAGGAATTCCTTCCCTTCGGTCAAACAAAAAACTGCTATGTTCTTTTCTCCAATATCTTTGCCGCCATCTCCTCCACTGTCATGCAGTCCCCGACGGGATAACCGATCGTCTCCAGCGCCTCTCCGAGCCGCAAAATGTGCGGCGCGGCAAGTGCGGCGCGCGCGAGGAGTTCATCCTGCCGAAAGAGCTCCTGCGGCGAGCCCTCACCGATCACCTGACCGCCCGCGAGGATGACCATGGTATCTGCCACGCGCAGGATGTCCTCCATGCTGTGCGATACGAGTACAATGCTGACGCCACGCTCCCTGTGCAGCATCGTGAGCATGGAGAGCAGCGCCTCGCGTCCGCGCGGGTCGAGTCCCGCCGCCGGCTCGTCGAGCACAAGGTAGCGCGGGGCGAGTGCAAGCACGCCCGCAATCGCGACGCGTCTGCGCTCACCGCCCGAGAGCGCAAAGGGTGAGCGGTCACGATAGCCCTCGGGCAGATGGACGAGCTCCATCGCCTCGCGTACGCGGGTCTCAACCTCGGTGTCCGTCAGTCCCTGATTGCGCGGACCAAAGGCGATGTCCGCATAGACGGTCTCCTCGAAGAGCTGATGCTCGGGATACTGAAAGACCATGCCGACGCGAAAGCGCGCCGTGCGCGCCGCCTCTTTTTCCTGCTTGCTTTTGCCGTAGAGGCTGACGCCATCGACGCGCACCGCCCCCGCCGTCGGCGTGAGGAGTCCGCCGATGAGCTGCATGAGCGTGGATTTGCCCGCGCCTGTCTCGCCCGCAATCGCCGTAAATGCGCCCTCCCTGAGCGTCAGTGTGACATCGTGCAGCGCGGTGTGGGAGAGCGGCGTGTCCTCCATATAGGTGTAGGAAAGTGATTCTATCTCGATAGACAATGCAGCAGCTCCTCATCCGTTACAATATCCTGCGGGAGTTCGCGCCCGCCGCGCCTGAGACGCGCGGCGAGGTCGGCGGCAAGGGGCACATCCAGCCCCAGCGCGCGCACCCGCTCCGTCTGCGAGAAGATTTCGCGCGGCGTGCCGTCCATGACGACCTGCCCCGCCTCCATCAGGACGATGCGGTCAGCCGCAATCGCCTCTTCCATAAAATGCGTGATGTAGACGATTGTCATGCCCTGCTCGTCGTGCAGCTTCTCTACGGCGCTCAGCACCTCCGACCTGCCGCGCGGGTCGAGCATCGCTGTCGGCTCATCGAGCACGAGCGCGTGCGTCTGCATTGCAAGCGCCCCAGCGATGGCGATGCGCTGCTTCTGCCCGCCCGAGAGGAGATGGGGTGCCGCCTGTGCATAGCGCTCCATGCCGACAAGCGCGAGCGCATCTGCAACGCGCCGCCGTATCTCTACGGGCGACACGCCGAGGTTCTCGGGGCCGAAGGCGACATCATCCGCGACAACCGCCGCAATGAGCTGATTGTCGGGGTTCTGGAACACCATGCTGACCTCCTGACGGATGTCCCAACGCAGTGCCTCGTCGCGCGTATCCATGCCGCGCACACGGCAGTGCCCATCGCTCGGGAGGAGAAGTGCGTTCAGATGGCGCGCAAGGGTCGATTTGCCCGAGCCGTTTGCCCCGAGCACCGCGACGAACTCCCCCGCGCCGATGGAGAGGGTGACGCCGCGCAGCGCCTCGTGTCCCTCGCCCTCGCCGCTCCGGTAGACGTGGGTGACATGATTCAGTTCAAAAAATTTCTCTGCCATAGTTCTCTCTAATTCTTCATGCGTGTTTTGAGATGCACGCGGAATATCGTGCCCTTGCCCGGCTCGCTTTCGACCGCAATCGTCCCGCCGTGTGCCTCGGCGATCTCGCGCGCAATGGCAAGCCCCAAGCCGTTGCCGCCCATGCGGCGCGAGCGCGCCTTGTCCACGCGGTAGAAGCGGTCAAAGATGCGCTCCTGATCCTCGGGCGCAATGCCGATGCCCGTGTCGGCAACGGAGAGCTGAACGCCCCCCTTTTCCTCCTGTACGGAGACGGTAATGCGTCCACGCTCGGGCGTGTACTTGACTGCATTGTCGACGAGGATCAGGATAAGCTGACGGATCTTCTGCTCGTCCGCATTGATCTCCGCGCGCTTCGGCAGCTCCTCGGCGATGACGATGTCCTTTTTCTCGGCAAAGGGGCGCATGATGCGCACGGTCTGCTGTGCGGCGGCGACGAGATCCATGCGCACGGGCTTCAGCTGGTTCGCACTGCCGTCCGTGCGCGCAACGGTGAGGAGATCGCTGACGAGCTTTGTCATCTTCTTCACCTCGTCGCGCACGTCCTCGATGACCTGCTTCAGAAACGGCGATTGGATGGACGGGTCGGTCAGCAGGAGATCCGCCGAGGCGAGTACGACGGCGAGCGGCGTGCGCAGCTCGTGCGAGGCATCTGCGGCGAACTGGCGCTGACGCTCGTACGCCTCGCGCACCGGCTTCATCGCACCGCCCGAGAGCACGTAGCCGACCGCTGCTGCGCAGATGAGCGCGAGTCCCCCGAGTACGGCAAGCGCCCATGTCGCCTTTTCCATGCCGTTATACATGGCTGTGACATCCTTGCCGACGTAGACCGTCTGGACGGGCAACGGCGGGCTGAATACGGTCTGCGCCGTCATCATGACCTTGGTCGGGGCGCCGCGCTCGTTCGTCTTCGTGAAGACGCGCACCTCCCGCTCGGGCGCATCCCATACGCCCACGATGTCGAGCACAAAGGACTCGATGCGGTACGAGGCACGCGAGAAGCTGACGAGCCGTCCCTGACCGTCGAACACGTAGTAGAAGAGGCGGTCGTTCGTGCTGCGATAGAGCTGCGTCTCGTCCGTATCCGTGTCCGCGTTGAGGAGGGCGTAGGCCTGCGACTCGGAGACGCTGTCCGCCGTATCGAGGAGCTCGCGCGCCTGCTCGGAGGTGATCGCCCACTCCATCGTCTTGTGCATGGCAAAAAGGAGGACGATGACCAGTCCTCCCATGACAAGCGCATAGCGGAGCATGAGCCGCAGGCGGCTGCGCCCGAATACGTTCTGCTCGTTCAATGCGGCGTCTCCAATTTGTACCCGACGCCGCGAATCGTCTTGATCGCCGCGCCCTCCCCTGCTGCGTCGAGTTTCTTGCGCAGCATTTTCATATAGGAGTCGATGTTGTTCGAGCTGACATCCGCCTCGAGCCCCCAGATGCGGTCGAGGATGATGTCGCGCGGCACGACGATGCCAATGTTCTGTGCGAGCAGGTCGAACAGCTGGAACTCGCGCGGCGAGAGCTGGATCACCTTGCCGTTCTTCTCGAGAATATTCGCCGTGCGGTTCAGCTTGAAGCCGCCGATCTCATCCACCTCGTGCTGAATCCGCTGTGTCGTGCGGCGCCCGAGGGCGCGCAGACGCGCGAGCAGCTCCGAGAACTCGAACGGCTTGACGAGGTAGTCGTCCGCGCCCGCGTCCAGACCTGTCACGCGATCCTCCACGGAATCACGCGCCGTCAGCATGAGTATCGCGCGGTCATATCCGTTGCGGCGCAGACGCGCGCACGCCTCGACGCCCGTCTCGCCCGGCATCATCCAGTCGAGAATCAGGATGTCGTACTCCGTATAGGTCGCATACTCGTAGATATCCTTGCCGTCCGTGACCCACTCCACCGTGATATCGTTCTGTTCGAGCATATATTGAATGAGCTTGCCGAGCCGCAGGTCGTCCTCTGCCAAAAGCACGCGCATCATGTCATCCCCCTCTGATGGTATCCGATCTTTGCGAAAAAAGTATACAAAAAAGAGGTGAAAGATAGATGAAAATCAGTATATCACAGATGATCCGATGAGATCATCCCATAGAAAACGAGCGCACCAAGCCCATAGCCCACCAACATAACAATCCCCATCGGAATCGCCGTATGGTC
>CAUVFG010000082.1:0-5850 GCA_963551125.1 uncultured Selenomonas sp.
TCTACAATCGGGCTGGCGAATGCCTCTATGATCGGGAGAAAACGCCATTTCGCGACCCTTCCGAACTCTTTCGCGAAGAGTTCTCGCGCGATCTTTCGCACGAGGAGTGCGAACGGATTGTGCGGGACTGTGCACCATACGTCAGTCGCGCTCGGGTGGAGGAAACGCTGCACGCATACGAGCATTTCTATCCGATCGAGGAGCGCGGACGGGGCACACGATAGGAGGATTGAAGAATGGGAGGGATTTCTTTGTATCGGAATATCTTGTGCCTGACCGCTATGGTCGTGGCTCTCTTTATGGGCACAGCCCTTGCTGCGCCGCGTGCGATGAACGTGGATGATGTCGTGATCGCCGGAATTGCGCCCGGCAGTGATCTCAGCTACGTGCGGAGCATCTACGGTGAGCCGGACGGCGAAAAAACAATACGGATAGGCAACTATAATCACCCTGCATATCTGGTTGATTATTACGGAGAGGGATTTGTCATCACCTACGACATCGTAGGTGGTGTGCAGAATCCGCTGATCCAGTCGATTGAGAGTACGAACACGGCACTTGTTATGCCCTCCGGCATCCATGTTGGCATGAAGATTGCCGAGGTGCAGCAGATTTTCAGCAATTTGCAGGAGCATCCTTCCGTGGACAAAAACGCCGCAAAGGACTATGTAACTCCTATGGGGGACTTCGGTGTGACTCTATCGAACGGCAAAGAGGGCATACGCTTTGCTGTATTCACTGTAGATCAGAAGGGGATTGTCCAAAAGATTCTTCTCACCGACAAGTATGCAAATGTATAACAGTACCACATCAAAAAAGAAGGAGGGCTGTTGCACGAAGGCAAATTTGTCTTCGTGCAACAGCCCCTCTTTTTATGTCCTCATTTTGCTTGCGACATTTACACGTGTATTTTATAATTGAGAGAAAACAGATGCGCAGGGAGGACGATGTGGTGGAGGATAAGGATACGAGAGCGAGCGGTGATATGCAGGCGGGTGCTTTTGTGACAGCAGAGATACAGGAGCAGATCGCAGAGGAGCGCGAGCGGGTCAAGTCCATATTCACGTTTCTCAAGGGAATGGCGGAGCTGAAGACGACGAGCGTCCTTGATATTGACAAGCAGCCATGGAAAAAATACATGGCGCAGATTCCGCAGGACGATGAATATGTGCATATTTCCTACCGCGATACACTGAATGTTGCGCCGGAGGACGAGGACGTACCGGAGGATGGGGCGACGGAGGATGATTGGATTCTGACGGTGCGCAAGCCGGAGCTTTCGGCGTGTCCGGCGCCGGACGATATCCTGCGCCCGTGGCTGCTGCCGGGCTGGAATGACTTTGAGGAGGAGGTCCGACATCGTGCGGAACGTCGGCGTACGATCCCACAGGAAAAGAGGGGGCGAGCTGCTGCGCATACGGAGACGCAGGAGCCATTTGAGGAGAATGCGGAGCGCGTTGGCATTTATCGTACATGGCGCAAGAAACGTGAGGCATGGGCGCAGGAACAACGGCACTTGAACGAGGTTCGGGAGCTTTTCATCGAACTCTACCGCCTGTCGGAGGAACTCAAGCAGGAGTCCGAAACAAAGGAGTTGATGATCGGCAACGGCATCCTGACCGATGCACAAAACACGAGCATACAGCATCCAATCCTGCTGAGGCGCGTGCGCATTCGCTTTGACAAACAGAAAAACGAGATCGCCGTCTGCGATGCCGATGCGGATTCGGAGCTTTATACGACGGTCTTGCGTGCGTTGGAGGATGTGAACTACAACGCCATTACAGATATGCAGAGAACGCTCGAAAAAGGGGGCTATCACCCTCTTGACCGAACGGAGGGCGGCACATTTTTGCGGATTTCTGTGCATCATCTTTCTCCTGCGAGTATGTTTGTGCAGGCGGGACAGCAGATTCCTCTGAGCAGCAAGGAGCGGCTGTTCTTGCAGGAAAGACCTGTTCTTTTCATGCGCAAACGCGTGGATGGATTGGCGAAATTTGTCGACGGCGTACTTGAGCATATTGATGCGACGGGGGATGTGCCGCAGCCGCTTCGGGCGATTGCGGGACTGCATGAGAAACGCGTGTTGGAGGAACGTCCTACACAGACGGCGGAGCAGAGGCTCGCCGAGCTTGGCGGGGAGGATCCCGAGATCCTGCTCGCCATGCCCGCCAACCGTGAGCAGCTCGCCATCGCCCAGCAGATCGCGCAGCACGATGCCGTGATTGTGCAGGGACCGCCGGGCACGGGCAAGACGCATACGATTGCAAATCTGATGGGGCATTTCCTCGCACAGGGAAAACGCATCCTTGTCACGAGCCACACGAAGAAGGCACTCTCTGTGCTGCGCGAGAAAATGCCGGCAAAGCTGCAAAGTCTCTGCGTCTCTCTGCTGGATGAGACAAATCGGGATATGGAGCGGTCTGTTGCCGGTATTTCCGACTATATGTCGCGTCATAACTCCCGCGATATGCAGCGGAGGAAGGATGCGTCGCTCACGGCACGAAGGGCGATCATTCAGAACCTCGCGGATGTGCGGAAACGAATCTATCAGATTGAGTGCAGGGAGCATGAGAGCCTGGTCTATGACGGGGAGAGTCTTTCACCTGCCGAGGCAGCGCGCTACGTGCATGAACATGAGCCGCAGTATGCCTCCATCATCCACGGCAAGGTCGCTATGGGGCGAATGTTTCCGCTTACCCCCGAGGAGCTTGCCTCGCTTTATCGGAGCAATGCGACGCTCTCCGCAGCCGAGGAGCATGAGTTGGCACTGGATGTTCCCGATCCGAAGACGCTCATCTCTCCCGAGGATCTGGCAGAGCTGCGTGCGGAAAAAGGGGCGCGGGAGCGGCATCTGCGCGATCGGGCAAAGCAGTTGGATATGGACATCGAGATGGATGCCGCCGTACTTCGTCTGACGCGCCCGCAGCAGACCGTTACCCTGTCCCGTGCGGAGCTGTCCGCGATCGCGGCACTGCAGGAGTATCTCGCCTCGTTCGGCCGTCTTGCGCCGTGGCATATCCATGCTGTTGCGGATGGAAAATGCGGTGGTGGCTATCGGGAGCGTTGGGAGCATCTGTGTACGCAGATCGAGGAGACCGCTGCCCTTGCCGAGCAGTTTGCCGGAGCGTCGTTCGGCAAGAAGGTGACGATTTCGGATGATGCGGATCGTGCCGAGATGCAGCGCGTTCTGCCAAGGATGGAGGAGATCTATCGGCAGGATGGGAAGATCGGACGATTCAAACGGCTCTTTGACAAGTCCTTTGCGCGTGTGGAGGGGTGGACGCGCATCAATGGTGCGCAGATCGGTTCTGCGGCAGACTGTGCACTCGTATCTTCCGCACTCTCCCTTGCAGAGCAGCGGACGGCATGTGCGTGCGGCTGGGATGAGCTGCTCGCAGGGCATGGTGTGACGGCATTTGCAGAGCTCGATGCCGCAGAGCCGGAGCGCGTGGCGCAGACGGTGCTTGCGGATATACGCCGCTATCTGGACTGGTACGATGTGGAGTATGCACAGCTGAGTTCCTTGATGGAAGCAGCAGCGCTCCACGTGGAGGAAATTTTTCCGCAGCAGGTGTTGGTGAGCGATGCCGAACGCCTCACGCAGATCCTCGATGCCGTGCATGGTCTGCTGCCACAGCTCGCTGCAATGCTCGTGGACTATGACGCATACGATGCAGCAGAGGAATCCCTGCGTGCGGCAGAGGTCGATATCGAGCGTCTGCGTGCGGGCAAATCGGTTCTCGCGAGTGATCTTGTCCGTGCCTTTTATGGACAGGGCACGGAAAGCTATGCGGAGGTGTATCGGCGCATCACCATCCTCCATGAGAAATACGCCGTCCGCGCAGCGCGTGAGGATGCCCTGCAAAAACTTCAGGTCACTGCGCCCGGCTGGGCGGAGGCAATCCGTATGCGGAGCGGGATTCATGGCGCTGCCGAAGTGCCGGCGGACATTGAGGAGGCATGGCGGTGGAAGCAATACGATGCCATGTTGGGGGAGCTGACAAAGTTCTCGCCGGCAGAGTACCGCCGTCAGAATACGGAGCTGGGCAGGGACTATCGTACAACGACGGAGGAGGCGGCGGTCTGCAGTGCATGGGAGCATATGCTGCGCCGCTCGGAAAGTGATCGCAGCATTCAGCAGCATCTTCAGCTTTGGCGGAATGCTGTCAAGAAAATTGGTAAGGGTACGGGAAAACGTGCGCCTGCGCTGCGTGCAGAGGCGCGCAAGCTGATGTCGAAATGCCAGGAAGCCGTACCTGCGTGGATTATGACGATACGGACGGCCTTGGAACAGCTTGATCCCAGGGAGCATCGCTTTGATGTCGTTATTGTGGATGAGGCAAGTCAGGCGGATCTGAGTGCACTCACCATGCTCTATCTTGGGGCGAAGATCATTATCGTCGGCGATGACAAGCAGGTCAGTCCGCTCGCCGTTGGACAGAATCTGGACGAGGTCGGCAAGCTCATCGAGATGCACCTTGCCGGACGGATTCCGGGGGCGCAGAACTATACCGGACAGACCTCGCTTTACGATGTCGGTATGACGATCTGCGACGCACTGATGCTCCGTGAGCATTTTCGCTGTGTGCCCGACATCATTGCATTTTCCAACAGGCTCTGTTATGACGGGAAGATCAAGCCGCTGCGCGATGCCGCAGACAGCAATCTTCTGCCCGCACTTGTGCCGCATCGTATCGACGGCAGCCGTGACGAGCGAAAGAAGACAAATCGTGCGGAGGCAGAGTACACGGTTGCCCTGATCAAGACGATGACGGAAATGGATGCGTATCGGGATAAGACCATCGGCGTGATCTCCCTTCTCGGCAGTGAGCAGGCGGATCTGGTGCTGGATCTCTTGCTGCGCTCCTCCGTCGATATGGAGCATCATGCAATCCTTTGCGGCGATGCTGCGCAGTTCCAGGGGGATGAGCGCGACGTTGTCATCCTGAACATGGTGGACAGTGCAGAGGAGGACGGAATGCTCCGCCTCACACGCGATGAAAAAATCGTTCAGCGGTATAACGTTGCTGTGAGCCGTGCACGGGATCAGCTCTGGATTCTCCACTCATTTCCTGCATCCGCGCTCAAGGGCGATGACATCCGCAGCAAGCTGCTGTGCTATGCGGCAGATCCGCAGGCGGCAGCCCATGCGCTGCCGCAGATCCGGCAGATGGCGGGCTCGCCGTTTGAGGAGGCGGTGGCAAAGACGCTGGTCGAGCCTGGCTACGACATCGTTCAGCAATGGCCGGTCGGGCACTACCGTATCGACATCGTTGTGCGCGACGGTGCGAAAAAGATTGCACTCGAGTGCGACGGCGACCGCTGGCACAGCGGCGCGGAGAAGGTCTATGAGGACATGGAGCGTCAGATGATCCTTGAGCGGCTCGGCTGGCAGTTCATCCGTCTGCGCGGCAGCACCTACTACCGCGATCCCGGAAAGGCGATGCGCGGTGTGATGCGCGAACTCGGTGCGCACGACATCCATCCCGCTGTACGGGCGGAAACATTCGTCAGCAGCGATCTGGTCGAGGAGGTGCGGCGCAGGACGGAGGTCCTTCTGGCAGAGAAAAAGGAATAGGAGCGCAATCAAAAAGCAGTCACGTTCGATGTGACTGCTTTTTCATATGTCTCTTACTTCTTCGCGAGCAGCGCACTCCCGACCTTGCCCGTCATGTGGGCGATGCTCATCTCAAGCATACAGAACCGTTCCCATGTACGGTCAATCATCTCGTTATGCTGCTGCTCAGTATTGTCGGGCGCGTATTTGAGGGCGAGCTTGCGGACGGCAATACGCTTTTCCTCCTCGTCCTCGATGATGCGGATGCTGCCGAAGACAATAACGCTGCG
>CAUVFG010000083.1:0-5845 GCA_963551125.1 uncultured Selenomonas sp.
CTGATAAAACCTGCTTTCACTGATAAACTCTCCTCCGGCTTTCATTACTCTTCGTAGAACCGCACCTCTTTGATCCAGCGATCCAGGAGGATCTCCTTTTCCTCCTTGCTGAAATACGGTCTGTTTTTAAAAATGTTGATATTCTTTCCTGCAAACATCTGATAGGAAAGCGTCATCGGGTTCGTGGTGAGGAAGTAAAAGCGATGCTGTGCCAGCGAGAGCTGTGCCTCATCCGTCAGCAGCCAGTCCGCAAAGACCTCTGCCGCGCGTGCATCGCGCTCCGACGCACGAAAGGCAATGCCCGTTCCATAGATGACTGCCGATGTACCGTCCACGGGATAGAGAATACGGATGGGATACTCGTCATGCACATAGCGCAGTGTCTCGCTCAAAACCGCGACAGAAAGATCGACCTCCCCCATCCCCGCCTGACGCACAGGCGTGTGCAGGTATTTGGAATACTGCATGATCTTCGGCTGAATCCTGCGCCAAATCTCAAACGCGCGCTGATCCCCGTACTCTGCAATCATACTGTAGAGCAGATTCGACGATGCATCTGCCGCCATGAAATCCGTCGTTCCGATGCGGATGTCACGCTGCTGCGTAAGCTGCTGCCACGAGTTTGGCAGATCCAGATGCGTCCGCAGATAGTCCTGATTCACAGCAAAGACCACAGGATCATACCAGATCCCTGTCCAGTAGCGGTTCGGATGACGGAACGAGTCCGCGACCTGATCGCTCTTCTCCGAGATATAGGGCACAAGGTAGCCCGCAACTGCGGCACGATCCAACGTCTCACGCTCCGTCAGGACGAGCGCAGCTTTTCCATCCCCCTCCTCACGTGATTGCTCATTGAGGCGCTTTAGAATCTGCTCGGAGGACAGCTGAATGAAATTGATACGGATATTATGCTCTTTTTCATACTCCTCGGACAAGACTGCCGCAATCTCTGTCGGAAGTGTCGTATATGCAGTCAGTTCCTGCATGGGATGGCGCTTCACCGCAGGCGAACCGGACGAGAGAAACGCCGAGCCCGCAACAATCACTATCACAAGAAGAGCGATCATGAGGATAAACAGCGTATACCGCTTCATGAGACTTCTCTTTCCTTTTATTGAGTCAACTAAACTTCCTCCATTATAAACAATTCGCCCAAAATTCACAAGGCATTTACGTTGTTTCCACAGCAAAAAAGACGCCTCTACAAGCGTAAAAGCGTCTTCACAACTTCGTTTATTTCCCGACGAAGGTCTTCGTCTGCGCAGTGATGTGCTCTGCCGTCAGTCCGAACTGCTTGAGCAGCTCCGCCGCAGGGCCGGAGTGCCCGAACTCGTCACGAACGCCGATGCGATGGACGGGAACGGGGGCATGCTCGGTAACAACGCCTGCAACTGCCTCGCCAAGTCCGCCGAGGATATTGTGCTCCTCGACGGTCACAATCTTCCCGCATTCCCGCGCCGCGCGAATGACAAGCTCCTCATCGAGCGGCTTGATTGTCGCCATATTGATGACGCGCGCCTTGATGCCCTCAGCAGCGAGGAGCTTGCCTGCCTTGATTGCCTCGGGGACGAGAATGCCCGTCGCGATGATGGCGACATCCGTACCGTCCTGAATGACCTCGCCCTTTCCAATGGTGAATTCATATGACTCGTCATGATAGACCGGCGTCGCCGCGCGCCCGAAGCGGATGTATACAGGACCCTCCATCTCGTACGCGGCGCGCACCATCTTGCGTGCCTCCACATCATCCGAGGGGCACATGACCGTCATGCCCGGAATCGTACGCATGAGGGCAAAGTCCTCACAGCACTGATGGGATGCACCGTCCTCACCGACGGAGATACCGCCGTGCGTCGCACAGATCTTGACGTTCAGATGCGGATATCCGATCGTGTTGCGCACCTGCTCGTAGGCACGCCCCGCCGCAAACATGGCAAAGGTGGACACGAACGGCACGAGCCCCATCGTCGAGAGTCCCGCACCGACGCCGACCATATCACACTCTGCAATGCCGCAGTTAAAGTGACGATCGGGAAATGCCTTCTTGAATGTTCCGCTCTTCGTCGCCCCTGCGAGATCCGCATCCAGAACAACAATATTTTCATGTTCTTTGCCGAGCTCTACAAGTCCGTTTCCGTAGCTGTCACGCGTTGCAACTTTCTTTACGTCTGCCATGCTCATGCCTCCTCAATCTGCTTGCGAATCGCCGCCAGTTCCGAAAGCCCCTGCGCGAGTTCGTCATCATTGGGTGCCTTGCCATGCCAGCCGGCATTGTTCTCCATAAAGGAGATGTCCTTGCCCTTCACCGTCTTCATAAGGATCGCGGTTGGCTTTCCTGTCCCCTTGTTTGCATGGAACGCCTTGAACGCCTCTTCCAGTGCATTGTAGTCATGCCCGTCAATCCAAATAACCGCACAGCCGAACGCCTCAAACTTCGCGTCGATCGGTGCTGTGTTCATGACATCTGCCGTTGCTCCGTCGATCTGGAGGCCGTTGACATCCACTGCGATGCAGAGGTTATCCAGCTTGTAGTGCGCCGAGAACATGAGTGCCTCCCAGACCTGACCCTCGGCAAGTTCACCATCGCCGAGCAGCGTGTAGACATTGATATCCTTGCCCAGATACTTTGCGCCCTTTGCCATGCCCGCCGCCGTCGAAATGCCCTGCCCGAGCGAGCCCGTAGACATATCCACGCCCGGCGTAAGGTTCATATTCGGATGTCCCTGCAGACGTGAGCCGATGTGACGCAGCGTCAGCAGCTCATCCACGGGAAAGAAGCCGCGATTGGCAAGCGTCGCATAGAGTCCGGGCGCAACATGCCCCTTCGAGAGGACGAAGCGGTCGCGGTTCGGATCGTTCGGATTCTTCGGGTCAACGCGGATTTCCTTATTGTAGAGATAGGTAAAATACTCCGTCGATGAAAGTGAGCCGCCCGGATGCCCGCTCTTCGCTGCATGCGTACCGCGCAAAATGCCCTCGCGTACCTTCACCGCGAAAAGCCGGAGCTCCTTCTCTTCAGCTGCTGTCATAAAACTCCTCCTCGCCCCAATCAACACAATATCAATACAGCCCTCATTCTACCCTTTTTTCCGCTTGCCTGCAAGACGCACAAGACTACAATTTTTTGAAAAATTTACAAAAAGAAAAGTCGCCCCAAAAGAGGCGACCTCATTGTATCAAATTCCTCAGATTTCCATAATGATGGGCAGGATCATCGGGCGGCGGCGCGTCTTATCGAAGAGGTAGCGGCTGAGTGCGTCGCGCACATTCGACTTGATCGCCGACCACTCGCGCACATTCTCATCCTCACAGCGATCGAGCGCCTGCTGGACACGCGCACGCGCCTCCTCCATCAGAGCCTCGGACTCACGGACATAGACGAAGCCGCGCGAGACGATGTCAGGCCCCGAGACCACGCGGTTCGTCTGCCGATCCATCGTCACAACAATGATGAGGATTCCATCCTGCGAGAGCTGACGGCGGTCACGCAGAACGATGTTGCCCACATCGCCAACGCCGAGTCCGTCGACCATGACCATGCCGGACTGCACGCGGCCAACAACCTGGCCCTTCTCTTTCGTGAACTCGAGAATCTGCCCGTTCTCGCTGATGAAGATATTTTCCTTCGGCATACCGAGTTCGCGTGCAAGGCTGGCATGCTGTACGAGGTGATGGTATTCGCCGTGCACGGGCATAAAGAACTTCGGACGCACGAGGTTGTGCATGAGCTTGAGCTCCTCGCGGCTGCCGTGCCCCGAGACGTGAATGCCCTTGTCGCGCCCATAGATGACGTTCGCACCGAGCTTCATCAGATTGTCCACGGTCTTCGAGACGAGTTTCTCGTTGCCCGGGATAGGTGTTGCCGAGATGATGACTGTATCGCCCGGCACAATCGTGATCTTGCGGTGATCGGATGCTGCCATACGCGAGAGCGCAGACATCGGCTCCCCCTGACTGCCCGTCGTCACGATGACAATCTGCTCGGGGCGGAAGTTGTTCACCTCATCGATGCTGATGATCGTCCCCTCCGGCGCCGTCAGATAGCCGAGCTCGAGAGAAATGCCGACCACATTTTCCATACTGCGCCCCAGGACGGCAACACGCCGCTTGTACTTCACCGCCGTGTCGATGACCTGCTGGATGCGGTGCACGTTCGAGGAGAATGTAGCGACGATGATGCGCCCACGCACATTGTGGAAGGACTTGTCAAATGCCGCACCGACCGTACGCTCACTCGCCGTATGGCCTTCACGCTCCGCATTCGTGCTGTCGGCGAGGAGGAGCAGAACCCCCTTGTTGCCAAGATCGGAGAAGCGGCGGAAATCCGTCATCTGTCCATCGACCGGCGTATAGTCGAGCTTGAAATCGCCTGTGTGAACAATCATACCCACGGGCGTCTTGATCGAAAGCCCGACCGCATCGGGGATTGAGTGATTCACGCGAATAAAACCGACACTGAAGCAGCCAATGTTAATAATGTCCCCTGCCATCACAGAGTGCAGATTGCTCGAATCCACTCCGTTTTCCTTCAAACGCCCCTCGAGAATGCCGAGCGTCAGCCGCGTCCCATAGACGGGTACGGGAATCTGCTTCATCACATAGGGAAGCGCGCCGATATGATCCTCATGCCCGTGCGTCAGGACGATTGCCTTGACCTTGTCCCTGTTTTCGATCAGATAGGTAATATCCGGGATAACGAGATCGATGCCGAGCATGTCCTCCTCCGGGAACATGAGCCCGGAATCCACAACGAGAATCTCATCATCCACGCGGATGGCAGTCATGTTCTTTCCGATCTCGCCAAGACCGCCAAGCGGTATGACCTGTACCTTCTGCACATTTTTCCCATGATTGCCATTACGATTTAACGACAAAAAACACACCTCCATAGCATATGGGACATCTTCATCGTGTCCCTTTGCTCAATCATTGCTCATCCATTCGATCATGAAATCAGAATTCATCCACACGAAAATACAGCGACCAAAGGTTCTCCCTTCATTGTCGCCATATGGGAAAGCGCCGCTTCCGTATCCCTGCTGTGAAAAATACGACCGCACAGCATGCCGAAAACGCAAGAAAAATGATCCGATCCATTCACTTAGAGATTATTTTACCATTCTGACAGCGACAATGCAAATAAAAATTCAAAAGGCACTCCCCACATCTACAGGGAGTGCCTTTTGTATGCTCAGAAACTCATCGTAAGACCGACGCCGACGCCGTTCTCACGCTTGCCGTGATCCGGCTTGAAATTGTGGTAGTTCACATTGAGATCCAGATTCGCGATAAGTGACTTGTTTAAGCCAACCTGCGACTCGTTGAAGTTCTTGCCCGCGATATAGGACGCGTATACGTTTAATCCGAGTACCGGCACCGTCGGCGTACTGAGTGCCAGCCCACCGTACGCATTGTTCTCCCTTGCCTGGTCCATATCCCAGCGATAGCCGCCGAGCAGACGGATATTCTGCCCGAGGACATTGTACTGCATATAGACATCTTTCGGATTTCCATATTCGTCACGATCGTTGCGTCCGACACCAACCGTGATCTCATCTGTCGCCTTGTACTCGATATAGGCTTCCTTCGTCCCAACGCCAACTGCTGCATCGTGTGTACCAAGGTGATTGATCGGTGTCGCCATCACCACTGATGAAACAGACAGTCCCATCACCGCTGCCAAAACTGCATATTTCTTCATCGAAACTCCTCCTTTCGGATATGTCTATTATTCATTTATATGTTTTGGCATACCTTAATGGTGTATTACTCTCTGATAAATCTTTAGCACCTAGGGAATCGCTGATAAAATGAAGTCCGTCAGATTGGCGTAGATTTTTTCGTC
>CAUVFG010000084.1:0-5647 GCA_963551125.1 uncultured Selenomonas sp.
GTTATCCGAGGAAGGATATACGGTTGTCATTGTCGGAGAGAAGAACCATCCGGAGGTCAAGAGTATCCTCGAATGGACGGCGCATGGTGCTCGTATTATCGAGACCGAGGAGGAGGCAGACGCCCTTCCGCACATCGGAAAACTTGGGATTGTCTCACAGACGACGTTCTCAGCCGAACGGTTTCGGAGCATTGTGTCGTGTCTCTTGGAGAAGTCGCGTGAGATCAAGATTCTGCGTACGATTTGTACGGCAACGGATCTGCGCCAGACAGCAGCCTTGGAACTTGCCGAGAAGGTTGACGTGATGCTTGTCATTGGTGGCAAGAATAGTGCGAATACCTCGCGGCTGGCTCAGATATGCGCAACAAAATGCAAAACATACCACATTGAGACTGTAGCAGAGCTGCAGGACGAGTGGATGAATCATGTTAATAAAATTGGTATTACAGCTGGTGCATCTACACCGGACTGGATTATCAAGGAGGTTTATAAACAGTGTCAGAACAGAGCATGAAGGAACTTTTGGAACAGGAAGATATGCCGGATATCCAAGAGCGTACGGTTGTCAAAGGGGAAGTTGTTCAGGTATCCCGCGACGAGGCGTATGTCGATATCGGCTACAAGCAGGAGATTCCTGTCTCTAAGAGGGAGCTTGCCGTTCCTGCGCCGGACGATGCACGCGATGTCGTGAAGGTCGGCGATGTGATCGATGTCTATATCAAGTCCCTTGGCGGCGATAACGGCGGCAGCCTCTCCAAGGTAGAAGCCGACAAGATGGCTGCATGGAAGGTCATCGAGGAGATCCAGGAAAAGGGTGAGACGGTCGAGGCAAAGATCGCAAAAGAGGTCAAGGGCGGTCTCGTTGCCTACGTCATGGGGCTGCGTGGATTCATTCCCGCATCCCAGATGGAGCTGCACTTCGTCAAGGATCTCGCGGTCTATGTCGATCAGACGGTAGAGGCTGAGATCATTGAGATCGATGTCCAGAAGCGCCGCCTCGTGCTCTCGCGCCGCAAGCTTCTCGAGCGAGATCGCGCGGAGAAGGAAGAGGCTGTGTTCTCGGCAATCGAGCCGGAGATGACCGTGCGTGGTACGGTCAAGCGTCTCGTTGACTACGGTGCGTTCATTGACATCGGCGGTGTGGACGGGCTTGCGCATATCTCCGATCTCGCATGGCATCGTGTAAAGCATCCCTCTGAGGTGCTTGAGGTCGGACAGGAACTCGATGTCTTTGTCAAGAGCGTTGATCGCGAAGCAAAGCGCATATCTCTCTCGGTGAAGGATACGCTTCCGGATCCGTGGGTCGAGAAGGCGGAAAAGTACGCTGAGGGCGATTTCATCGAAGGTAAGATCATCAAGCTGACGGACTTTGGTGCGTTTATGGAGATTGAGCCGGGCTTTGACGGTCTCATCCCGATGGGCGAACTTGCCGAAAAGCGCATCGAGCGTGCCGACGAGGCGGTTCACACGGGCGATATTGTCACTGTCAAGGTGCTCCGTATCGACACGAAGCGCAAGCGTATTTCGCTTTCAATCACCAAGGCGAAGCGTGACGCAGACAATGCGGACATTAAAAAGTACGTGGATGAGCATCAGGCTGAGCAGGCAGAGGCGAGCGAGAATACGGAGGGTCAGGTCGAGGCGCATCTCGATTGGCTGAAGTAAGGATTGCCAATAACTATATAGAACAAAAAAAAGGAGTGATGTATATCACTCCTTTTTCATGGAAAGGAGGGGAGTATGGCAAAAACGTATCCAGGTGTTATTCTGCGTGTTTTGGAGGGAAGTATCGCGGAGGAATTGGAACTCGTACCGGGGGATAAAATCATTGCCGTCAACGATATGCCCCTGCGCGACATCATCGACTTCAGCTTTGCAATGGCAGACGAGGAGATTGAACTCCTCGTGGAGCATGCGGATGGAGAGCAGGAACTCATCGAATTCGACAAGGACTACGACGAGGATTTTGGCGTAGAGTTCGAGCGCGCTGTCTTCGACGGGATTCGTCCGTGCGCCAATCACTGCTATTTTTGTTTCGTCGATATGATTGCGCCGGATATGCGCCATAGCCTTTCCATCAAGGATGACGATTATCGTCTCTCTTTCCTCTATGGCAATTTTGTGACGCTGACGAATATGGGCGCGGCGGATTTTTCGCGCATCGAGCGGTTTCATCTTTCACCGCTCTATGTCTCCGTACAGTGTACGAATCCCGTATTGCGTGCGGAAATGCTGCGCTATAAGGGCGCGGCGGACATCCTTGGACAGCTTACCAAACTTGAGAATGCGGGAGCGGACTATCACACGCAGGTGGTTCTCTGCTACGGGCTGAACGACGGGGAAGAACTCGAGCGTACGATACGCGATATTACGGCGCGCCGTCCCCATGCTCTTTCTCTGGCAATCGTTCCCGTCGGACTCACAAAGCACCGTACGGATCCGTTTCCCCTTGTGCAATTTGACCGAGAAGGCGCTGCCCGTGTGATTGATCAGGTGGAGGAATGGCAGGCACGCATGCGTGCGGAGGAGGGGCGCACCTTCATCTATCTTGGCGATGAGTTCTACTTTCTCGCGGGGCGTGAGGTGCCGCCTGCCGAGATGTACGATGGATTCCCGCAGCTCGATAACGGCATCGGGCTCACACGCAACTTCATTGAGGAATGGACGAATGCCGGTGCATCAATGGATGCGGAGGATGATGAGGCGCGTATTGCAGTCATCAGCGGCACGGCGGTTGCACCTGTGATGGAGCAGCTGGCGCGCGAGCTTGACCCCGATGTCCGCCGCATTCATGTTTTGCCCGTTGTCAATGAGCACTTCGGGGCAACGGTCAATGTATCGGGGCTTCTGACAGGACATGATATTATGCAGGTGCTGAATACTCTCACACATGAGGTGGATGGTGTACTGATTCCCGCCTCTGCACTGCGTGAGGGCGAGGATGTCTTTCTCGACGATATGAGCCTCGATACAATGAGAGCATCCTTTCCCTCCGTCCGCATTGAGCCTGTGGCGACGGGGCGGGACTATCGGGAGGCTCTTGCGGCATGGGGGGCATACCACCGCGAGCGTCCGAGCGGTGGCTATACATGGCAGAGCAATGCGGGCTATACAAAGTCCGCAGCGAGCTAGCGGAATGCAGGAAAGGAGTGAGGCGGATGAGCAAGCCTATTGTCGCAGTGGTCGGACGTCCGAATGTCGGCAAATCGACGCTGTTCAACCAGATTGGAAAGAAGCGCGTTTCGATTGTCGATGATATGCCGGGGGTGACGCGCGACCGCATCTATATGGATGCGGAGTGGCTGAATCACGAGTTTACAATTATTGACACGGGGGGCATCGAGTTCGACGAGAGCGATCACATCCTCCGTTCGATGCGCAGTCAGGCAGAACTGGCGATGGAAGAGGCGGATGTCATCCTCTTCCTCGTCGATGGACGTGCGGGGCTGACTTCCTCGGATGAAGAGGTAGCGCGTCTTCTGCGGCGGACGAAGAAGCCCGTCATCCTCGCGGTCAACAAAATCGACAGCTTTGACCGTGAGGCACTAATCTACGATTTTTATGCACTGGGACTTGGCGATCCGATCCCCATTTCCGCCTCAAATGCAATGAATCTCGGGGATCTGCTCGATGCGATTGTGGCGGCATTTCCTGAGGAGCTGAGCGATGGGGCTGAGTCCGATGAGATTGCAATCGCCGTGGTCGGACGCCCGAATGTCGGCAAATCCTCGCTCGTGAACCGTCTGCTCGGCGAGGAGCGCGTCATTGTCAGCGATGTGCCGGGAACGACGCGCGATGCGATCGACACGCATTTCACGCGGGACGGTGTGAAGTATCTGCTCATCGATACGGCAGGAATGCGCCGGAAGGGGAAGATCACCCTTCCGGTGGAACGCTACAGTGTCATGCGTTCACTTCGCGCAATCGACCGCGCGGGTGTGGTACTTATGGTGATCAATGCCACCGAGGGGATTCTCGAGCAGGATACGAAGATTGCAGGCTACGTCCATGAGTCCGGCAAGGGCGTTATCATTGTCGTGAATAAATGGGATATATTTCCGAAGAAGAATGATAAATCGACGCTCCGCTTTACAGACGATCTGCGCGAGAAGCTCGGTTTCCTGCAGTATGCGCCCGTGCTCTACACATCGGCACTTACGGGGCAGCGTGTTGAGCGCGTAACAGAGCTGGTCAAATACGTTGCGGAGCAGCAGTCTATGCGCATTAAGACGAGTGTACTCAACGAACTCATCCGCGATGCCGTCTCCGTCAACCCACCGCCAACGAAGAAGGGAAAGCAGCTCAAGATCCTCTTTGTCACACAGGTGGGGATTGCGCCGCCAACCTTCATTGTGTTTGTGAACGACCCCGAACTCATGCACTTTTCCTATCTGCGCTTCATTGAGAATCGTCTGCGCGAGAGCTTTGGCTTTGAGGGGACGCCGCTGCGGCTCGTCGTGCGCGCGCGCAAGGAGGAGGAATGATGGCGGACTATATTCTCACGGTTGTTCTTGCCTATCTGATCGGTTCGATTCCGAGCGGGCTGATTCTCGGAAAGCTCTTCTGGCATACAGATTTGCGTGAGCATGGAAGCCATAACATCGGCGCAACGAACGCATGGCGCACACTTGGGAAGAGAGCGGGTATCGCCGTCTTCATTGCGGACAGTATCAAGGGGCAGGCGGGCGTTGTACTGGGGCTTCTCCTTGCCGGAACGCCGCTCGCGGCGGTGCTCGGCGGACTCTTTGCCATCATCGGACATAGCTTCTCTCTCTTTCTGCGCTTTCATGGGGGCAAGGGCGTTGCCACATCGCTCGGCGTTCTAACGATGATGATGGGGAATGTGACACTCATTGTCTTTGCCATATGGTTTGCAATTGTCTATCTGACGCGCTACGTTTCACTCGGCTCGGTCGTTGCCGCTTTTCTGACACCTGTTCTTGCAGCACTCTTTGCCTATCCCGTGGAGTACATCGTGTTCAGCGTAATTGCTGCAGTTCTTGTCATCGTCCGCCACCGTGAGAATATCAAACGCCTGATGAATGGGACGGAGAATAAGATTTAGCCTCCTTTTATTTGTTGATTACGCTTAGATATGGTATACTCAGACTGCTATAAAAATCGTTCTATCGCCTCGAAGTAATTGGACAGGCTTGACTGGGGGATATAATTTGGTGAATACGATAAAGATTGCACTTCTCGGGGCAGGAACTGTTGGTTCTGGTGTCGTGCGTACGCTTGCGATGAATGCGGATACGATCACGGGGCGCTGTGGTGCAGGCATTGAGATTAAGAAAATTCTCGTGCGCGATGCGAAAAAGCACCGTTCCGAGGCCGAGGGCATTGCCCTCACGGACAACTTTGACGAGATCCTGAATGATCCGGAGATCTCCGTTGTGGTTGAGGTGATGGGCGGACTCACGCCCGCGAAGGACTATATGCTGCGTGCAATGGCGGCCGGCAAGCACGTTGTGACAGCGAATAAGGATGTCATTGCAGAGCATCTTGTCGAGCTCTATGCTGCGGCGGATGAGAACAATGTCGACTTCCTCTATGAGGCGAGCGTCGGCGGCGGCATTCCCATCATAAAACCTCTGAAGGAGTGTCTGACGGCAAACAGTATCTCGGAGATCATGGGCGTTGTCAA
>CAUVFG010000085.1:0-5599 GCA_963551125.1 uncultured Selenomonas sp.
CGCCGCCGTCCGTGCCGACGGTGATGGTCGCCGCCGTGCCGTCCGTGCTGCCCGCAACGCCGTCGTTTGCCAAGGTATCTGTTGTGACGGTGCTCATGACTGCGGGGTGGCAAGGGCGTACGGCATGCCGCCGAGCGTGAATGCACCCGCCGCGAGTGCGGCGAGGATGCGCGGGGTGAGTGTCCGTGATGGGGGGCGCTTGCTGCGCTGAGAATGGTGTTTCATGATGATCGACTCCTTTCAAGATAAATACATCCGATGTGGGCGTCTTGAATCATGCCGGTTCTTCCTCTCCAATCTCACTGTAGCATATTCTCAGAAAAAACGTACTGTCACAAATAACAGGGTTCAAACGTCCCGATTTTGCGGAAAGTCCAGTGTTTTCAAGGCTGTACGGGTATCGTAGAGAAAAATTTATTTACGGCTTCTATTATGACAAAATTGTGAAAATAATATGTGGTTATTTATAAATGAATGAGAATGAGGCGTGATGTGTGCAGAAAAAACACTGTTTTTTCAAATGAAATATGGATATAATAGAAAAGGGATTTTCTGCGAAGGAGGAGCGATGATGCTGCGGCTGCTGGTATTTTGTCTGTTGTTTCTGCTGCCTGTGCGCGTGCTGGCTGCACCCGCTGATCCGCCGTCACTCTACTTCGTGTGTGCGGCGGCGTCGGAGGCGGCGTACGGCGGGGAGCTGCCGGAGCTGCTGCGCACGCGTCTCACAGCGGCGGGCTGGCAGATTGCGTCGTATGAGACGCCGGGGCACAAGGGGACGGTCGGGCGGTTCTTTCACATGGTGCGGACGGATGAGGATGGCACTGAGACGCATCTCATTGCCTTCCCGGGGACGGAGCGCGGGAGCGATGTATGGACGGATCTGCGGCTCGGGCGTGCCGCGTTCGGCGGGGACAGTCCTGCGGAGTTTCTTGCTGTGCGCGATATGCGTGTGACGGAGCGCAGCGAGACGCCGCTCGTCCACCGCGGCTTCCTCGACTACACGCAGGCGGCACTCTTTACGGATGTGCTGCCGGCGTATGGGAATCGGACGGCAGGGGAGGTGTTGGCGGCGGAGCTGCGTGCACATCCCTCGATGCGGATCTATCTGACGGGACACAGTCTCGGCGGGGCGGCGGCAGTTCTCACGGCGGCGCGGCTCTCGGATCTGGGGGTCGCGCCTGAGCAGCTCGTTGTGACGACGTTCGGTGCTCCTGCAGTCGGGAATGCGGCATTTGCACGCCGCTATGAGGGGCGGTTTACGCTGCACCGTGTGGTGATGAGCGGCGATCCGATGAAGGATGTGCTGGCCGCGCCGCTCGGGTTTCACCAGTTCGGGGAGCGTGTCCCGTGGTCGCCCGCGCGCTCTGTGGCGAAGTTCCCGCACGCGATGATTGTCTATGTGGATGCGGCGATTCGCCGTCTCTATGATGCGTACGGCGGGACGGGTGCCTATCTCTTTCTGATGGGGCTGCCGAACCGCACGGAGGGACGGACGCTCTACGCCCTGCCGATTGAGACGGAGTTGGACGATACGCTCGCGGAGGATGCGCCCTATATGATGGCGGTGCTGCGTGACGCGCTCCATGTGCATAATGCGGCGGTCGTGTTTGCGGCGGGCGGTGGTGGGCTGTCGGCGGATGGACTGCTCAGCGGACTGCATGAGCATCTCGCAGCGGCACGTGCGGCAGGCGCGGAGGAGATGGTCGCCTATCGCATCGCGGGGGCGAAGATTCGCGATGCACGCGAGACGTATCGCCTGACGCTGGAGCGTGCCGTCTACGATATGGACGGCAATCTGATTGCGGCAGGGTCGCACTCGGCACGGACGGGGACGCTGACGCCGATTGAGACGGTGCTGTATTTGTTTGCGCAGGACTGACGATCAGCTTGGGCATCTTTTCCGCCCTCTCTGTGTCAACAAGTCCTCCGCATAGGTTTCACTATGCGTCCGGCTTGTTTCCTTGACAGGACGCAAAATCTGCGCCAATCTGAGCAGATTCATTTCAACGGTAGGTTTTAGGAAGCACTGATAAATTCAGCGCCGCCATCTTGACGCATCTTTTTCGCCCGCACTTCGTCGGCAAATCCTCCACATAGCTCTTGCTATGCGTCCGGTTTGCCTCCTTGTTCGGACAAAAAATCTACGCCAATCTGACGGACTTCATTTTATCAGCGATTCCTTTATAAATGCCATTTTAAGGGAAGGATGAAATTATGCTCGTGGAGGATCTGTGGCGGCTGTTCGATATCGTCGGGACGCTCGCCTTTGCCGTGTCGGGGGCGCTCGTGGGGCTGTCGCGCCGCATGGATATCTTCGGGATCTCGGTGCTGGCTCTGGCGACGGCGGTGGGCGGCGGTATGGTGCGCGATATGCTGGTCGGCATCACGCCGCCGATGGCGCTACGCGATACGACAAATTTCCTCCTCTCGGTGGGCGTTGCGCTCACGACATCGCTGCTCTATCAGTGGACGGCGCTGCATCGGATGCGGCGGCAGCGTCTCCTGACGATCTTTAACGTGTCCGATACGATCGGACTGGCCGCCTTTACGATTACGGGGGCCCTGACGGGCGTACACGTCGGCGGCGAGGACAGCTATGTGCTGCCGATCCTGCTCGCGGCGACAACGGCGGTCGGCGGCGGCATGATCCGCGATGTGCTCGCGCAGCGCATGCCCGTTGTGCTCTACGCCGAGGTCTATGCGGCGGCGTCACTCGCCGGGGCGTTCGTGTTCTGTATGCTGCGTTTTACGCTCGGCGTGGAGGCGGACTCGTGGTTCGCATTCGCGCTCGTGCTCCTGATCCGCTTTGCCGCGATTCACTGGAATTGGAGTCTCTACCATCCGCGCCCGCCGAAGCGGCATCGGGACACATCGCCGCAGGACGAAGAATGACATACAAAATCCCCGCACGCCGGAATTTCCGATGTGCGGGGATTTTGTACTGCAAGAGGCAGATTTTAGCAGTGGTGGTGATCGACGCCGACCATGACGGACGTTGCCTTGATGACCGCGTACGCCTCCTTGCCGACCTCGAGTCCGAGCTCCGCGATGGAGTTCAGGCTGATCGTCGCCGTGACGACATCGCCGCCCTTGAGCTCGATGCCGACGATGCCGTTGACGGCACCCTTCTCGATCGAGACAACCTTGCCCTTGAGCTGGTTTCTTGCGCTGAGTTTCATGTATTTCCCCCTTTGTTTGTATTACGTGTATAGGAAGCACTGATAAATTCAGCACCGCCATCTTGGCACATCTATTTTCGCCCTGCCTGTGTCGACAAATCCTCCACATAGCCTTTGCAGCGTTGGGTTTGTCTCCTTGACAGGACAAAAAATCTGTACCAATCTGCAGGTCTATTTTATCAGCGATTCCTGTAGTATAACACAAAAGCCCTGAAAAATGCGTGATAAATGTCACGAATTCTTCAGGGCTTTTTTCAGATGCCTGTTCTCAGCGCAGGAATACGACGTTCGTCGCGTCGAGGAAGCCGCTCACGCCGTTTTCGAGGAGGAGGCGGTTCGCATCGTTCGCGGAGAGGACGGGGTTCGCATTGTGGTCGACGGAGACGGCACGCAGATGCAGCGGATTCGCGCCGGCACGCGTGGCCTCTGCCTCGGTGTGTGCGTAGGAAGCCATACCGTTTGCGACGACCTTGTCAACGTCGAGGTTCTTGTAGCCGTAGATGGGCTGCCCGTTCTCCGCCTTGATGACGGGGCTCATGGCGGGACGCAGTCCGAGATCCGTGCAGTCGATGATGACGCCTGTGTAGCCGCCGACAGCGCTCCCCGTGGGAACGATCTCAGCAGGCGGTGTGGTGGGCGTGACGGGCGCAGCAGGTGTGAGCGGGGCGGCGGGCGTGACGGTCACAGCTGCGGGGGGCGCCGAGGGCGTCGTCGGAGCGGTCGGTGTCACCACGGGTGCTGCGGGCATTGCCGGTGCCACCGTTGCCGCAGGATGTGCGGGACGCGTCGGCACTGCTGTGACCGCAGGCGAGGTCTGTGCGGCAGGTGTGGTCACTGCCGCAGAGGGCGTTGCTCCCATGGCGGCCTGCAGGATGGGGGAGGAGGTCGTCTGATTTTGCGTGCGCTCATAGGTGCCGTATCCCGTTGTATCGTAGGGAACGGGGGTGTAGGGCGCATAGACGCTCTCGGGCGACGCCCATGCTGCGCGGGTCTCAATGCGCGTAAAGACCGTGCTCGCGAGGGAGCCGGTGCCGTAGACAGGAATCTCCATGGTGACAACGTACGAGCCGTCACGGCGTGCAGTCTCGTCGATGATCTGTGCGCCCTTGATGAGTGCCGTGACATGTGTGCGGACGGTTGTGTTCATGAGCATCATGCTCTCCACTGTCGTCGTTGCATCGACATTTACGCCGTTGATCTGCTCGGCGAGCTGGCGATAGGCGTCGCTGAGTGCGGCGCGGCGCGCCAGCGCCTCTGCCTGTGAGCCGCGGGCATCCGTCGGGGCGATGCCGAGCCCCTCGACGCGGATTTTGCCGCCGTCCCACTGAGTTGCCGCTGCGCTGACGTTCTGCGCGCCAATCGTGAGCGCGAGCATGAGCACAGCGAGGACGATGGATTTTAGAACCTTCATAGATATTCCTCCTTTAAAAGTGAATATCTCAAAAAAAAGATAGAGAGGCATGAGAAAAGAATTAGTATTTAATGAGATGAAGACGATGAAAGTACTCTGCAATGTTGCAAATAAGAATTGTTTATACTATAATAAGGGAAGTGGCGGGGGTTCCGCCTGTTCACTTGCTTTTGATGGGAGGAAATTTGATGAAGAAAAAATTTTTGGCAGCGGCGCTTGGCGCTGCAATGGGGCTCGGTATGTATGCAGCACCGGCGGATGCACACGGTGTGTTCTTTGCAAACCGTGTCGACACGAAGGCTCTCGTGCTCGGCGAGGGGCCGCTTGACAATGCGTATGATCCGGCGTGCGTGCAGCGCATTGACGCCTATGACGTGAATTTCCAGCCGACGACGGTGGAGCGCGTGGACGGGGAGAAGAACATCACGATTGTGCCGGGCGATGATCTCGGCGTGACGGCGACGTTCTTCGACTACGGCTATTTTGCCAAGACAACGGATGGCAAGGTGATCCCGACGCGCGATTTCTCGGATATCGAGAATCTCAAGGCGGTCACCTACGCGTACAAGTACAATGTGCACTATTGGAGCCCCAATGTAACGCCGGCGGGACTCTACAACGTGCCCATCCAGATCGTGCCGGCGGTGAACCCGCTGACCCTGCGCCGTGGTGACACGCTGCAGCTGCGCATCTACAAGGACGGCGCGCCGTATGCGAATGCACCCGTGATCGCGGATGTGCTCGGCGACCTCACCAACGAGACGCAGGCAGACGCGAACGGCTATATCACCGTGCGCATTGCGAACAACGGGCTGAATGTCATCGGCGTGGAGGTCGGCTTCCCGACGGACGATCCGATCGTGACGAAGAAGATTTTCAGCTCCCTCTCGTTCATCATTCCGGCAGAGTAACTCGTATCTGATATTGGAAAGCGCAGCTGCGTATGTGGCTGCGCTTTTTGTGTGGTGCGCCCGGCGGCGCACGTTTCTAACCGATGAAAGATCGGAGT
>CAUVFG010000086.1:0-5585 GCA_963551125.1 uncultured Selenomonas sp.
TCAATGACGCGCCAAAAAGACGCCCGACGAATCCGTCATCGGACGTCTGTCCCGGCGCATAGAGCTCTGCCATACGCAGGATGGAGACAGGAAGCCCCTGTTCACGATAGACGTTCCCCGCCGTCTCAAGGCGCGCGAGAAGCAGCCCTTCCTCCGTCTGCGGAGACGGCACATCCGTCTCCACGGGGGTAGTTCCGGGTGCAAACACATCAGCCCCCGAGAGCAGAAAGACACGCTTCACCTTTGACTGCCGTGCCAGACGCAGCAGCACATCCAGACGCTCCATCGCATGGGCGGGATCGCGCTCCAACCGATGGACGAGGAGATCCAGATTTTGTACGGCAAAGACCGCTTCCGCTCCCTCACTCTCCGGCGCACAGTCATACGTCTGGATGCCCTGCGGCGGTTTTTCCTCCGCTGCACCGCGCAGGCGGCAGACCTCCCAGCCCTCCTTGCGAAAACACGCAGCAAGGAGCTGTTCGAAATAGCGCGACAGCCCCACAAACATCACTTTTTTTGTCCATGTACTCATACGATTGTCCTATACCCTCCATTCGCTTTGCAGATATAGCAACGATCCCTATGTCCACACTCCCATTGTACACAGAAAAATACAGCTCGTGCAAATATTCTCACATAGCCATGTTTTCATGTATGCAATGATATGTATTTTTCTAGTATATATTGATTCATCGTATGTAGCAAGACAAAGATAAGTGCATTTATAAAACTTTCATTTTTTTATATTTTCTTTATCTAGGGTTTTTGTCCTAGATAAAGAAAAAGAGCTGTTGCACGAAGTCGTTTTGACGCATGCAGCAGCCCCCGCTTTGATGACGTGATCGCTTCAGCGGTCGAGGAAGAGCTCCGTGGAGAGGTAGCGGTCACCGCCATCGGGCAAGAGCACGATGATGTTCTTGCCCGCGAACTTCGGGCGGCGCGCCAGCTCTGCCGCCGCAGCAAGTGCTGCGCCCGAGGAGATGCCGACGAGCACACCTTCGCGACGTGCGAACTCCCTACCGTAGGCAAAGGCATCCGCATTCTTCACCTGAATGACCTCGTCATAGACCTTCGTATCGAGAGTCGCCGGGATAAAGCCCGCGCCAATGCCCTGGATCTTGTGCGGCCCGGGTTTACCGCCCGAAAGCACGGGTGAGTCGGTCGGCTCTACGGCAACAACGTGAATGGAGGGATTCTGCGCCTTCAGATAGCGGCCGATGCCCGAAACAGTTCCGCCCGTGCCGACACCCGCAACAAACGCGTCGATGTTCCCGTCCGTATCCGCCCAGATCTCGGGTCCCGTCGTACGCTCATGCACGGCAGGATTCGCGGGATTCTCGAACTGTGACGGGATGAAGGCGTTCGGGATCTCCTTCTGCAGCTCGATCGCGCGTGCAATCGCCCCCTTCATCCCCTGCGATCCATCCGTCAACACAATCTCGGCACCGTACGCCTTGAGCAGATTGCGGCGCTCGACGCTCATCGTCTCCGGCATCGTAAGGATTGCATGATAGCCGCGTGCTGCCGCGACCGCGGCAAGTCCGATGCCCGTATTACCGCTTGTCGGCTCGATCAGCGTCGCGCCCGGTGCGATCTTGCCGTCGCGCTCCGCCTGCTCGATCATCGCAATCGCAATGCGATCCTTCACGGAGCCTGCAGGGTTGAAATACTCCAGCTTTACAACAATATTTGCCGGAAGATCATATGCCTTTGCAAAAGATTTTGCTGCGAGCAGCGGCGTATGCCCGATCAGTTCCGTCACCGATTGATAAATATTCGCCATGATTCTTGCTCCTTTAAGTATTTGTTTCGATGTAAACATATCGAAAAAGTATGTTTACATATTACTCCACTTTGATCTGTATGTCAAGACCGATAGATAAAAGTAAGATCGCTGCACAAATCTACGTTTATGCAGCGACCTTTTTCAGAACCGACGGGATTATGTCGGCGCGAAATAAACCTTGATGCGCGTTCCCTGCTCCACAATATCGTTCACGCTGAGGCTCTGCGAGACGGCCGCACCCGTGCCCTCACTCTCGAAGAAGAGTCCGCGCAGCTCGGCGAGACGCGCCGCCTCACGTATGGAGAGTCCCGTGAAGTCCGGTACGATTGCCTTGCCATCGGGCGGTACGGCGGCTGCCTCCATGCGCTTTTCCTCAGCGGCATCGCGAACGGGCTTCTCCGTCTGCTCGGTCAGGGTAAACGGGTTGCTCGACGGCTCGACATGCGCATAGCGCAGAAGTTGGGCGAAAATCCGTGAGGCGACGGGCGCAGCGATCTGCCCGCCGTAGAAGTTTCCGCCGCTCGGGTCGTCGATCATGACGAGCACGGTGAAGATTGGATCCTCGACGGGTGCAAAACCACAGAACGAGGCGATGTAGCGCCCCTCCATATAGCCCGAGGCATCGAGACGAATTTTCTGCGCCGTACCGGTCTTGCCTGCGATACGGTAGCCCTTAACGGCTGCCTTCGCACCGCCGCCCGTTGCAACAACCTGCTCAAGCAGTCCGATGAGGGTGCGATTCACCGTGCGCTGCAGGGTTTCACGGATCTCCTGCGGCTTGCGCTCCTCGTAGATCGAGCCGTCGGGGTTCTTGATCTCGCGCACGATATGCGGGCGCATGAGCGTCCCACCGTTCGCAATCGCGGACATCGCTGTCACGAGCTGTAGTGGCGTTACGGCAATGCTCTGCCCGATGGCAGTGGTCGCAATATCCGAATCGCGCATATCCTCGGGCTTGAAGAGAATGCCCTCCTCCTCGCCCGGCAGGTCAATGCCCGTGAGCGCCCCAAAACCGAAGAGCCGCGTGTAGTGCATCAGTTTTTCCGCACCAAGCGACAGTCCGACCTGGGCGAAGCCCGTGTTGAGTGAGTTCTTCACAATGTCAGTAAAGGTGACGGCGCCGTAGCTCTCGTTGCTCCAGTTCTGGATGCGCCGACCCGAGACCATAACGTAGCCGGGGTCAAAAAATACCTGATTTGGCGTGACGATGCCTTCCTGTAGCGCTGCGCCCGCAACGATCGCCTTGAACGTCGAGCCGGGTTCGTAGATAAAGGAGACGGCACGGTTCTTCCAGTTGTCCTGCGGATACTCCCAGAAGCGATTCGGATTGTACGACGGGCGTGACGCCATCGCAAGGATCTCCCCCGTCTTCGGATCCATGACGATCGCCGTAATCGAGGAGGGATTATTCTCCGCCATCGCACGGTCGATCTCCTGCTCCACCATAAACTGAATCGTGCTGTCAATCGTCAGCACTGCGGTCTTGCAGTAATCACCGCGGTATGTACGCCGCCCAAAGAAGATGGAGTCGAGGATCGGGCGACGCTGTCCGTCGACGGTCAGGCGCTCCTCGCGCACCTCTCCCTTGAGCAGCGGATCGAGCGCCTGCTCCACGCCGTCGAGCCCCTCGTCGTCCGTGCCGACAAAGCCAAGCACGTTCGCGGCAAGAGCATCGTTCGGATAGTAACGCTTCGCCTCATTCTGGAAACCAAGGCAGTCGCTGTAGCCCTTCTCGCGGATGACGGCGCGCACGGCCTCGTACTCACTGTGTTCAAGTCGCCGCTTGACCCAGACAAAGCCGCCACCAACGGCAATGTCGTCGAGGATATCCTGCTCCGTGAGACCGATGACGGGTGCGATATCCGCCGCTATCGCCGCCGGGTCATGCGATTCGTAGACATGGTTCGGGTCGATGAAGAGCGATTTCGTCATGCTGCTGACCGCGAGCTCCTTGCCGTTGCGGTCAAGGATCGCACCGCGCAGGGACTGGATACGGAACTCATAGCCACTCTGGTCGCGCATGCGCTGCGCAAGTGCATCGCCTTGTATGACCTGCAGATAGGCATAGCGAAAGGTCAATACGACAAGAACCGCAAACATGAGGAGGGCAACACATCCTATGCGCCCTTGTATCGTTGACCGAACATTCTTCATCGTTTTGTACGCCCCCCTCATCAACATTCCTGTGCCATCATACCATAAACACGCATGAAAAAAAAGCCGCCGCAGTGCTTTGCATTGCGGTGGCTTTTATAGAAACGTTACGAATCAGTGATGATCTTCCTTCTCCGCCTGCTCAATCTCCTCGCGCGTCACAACGCCCTGTGCGATGAGTTCGCTGACCCATGCGCCGTGGTGATGTGCGGCATAGGACGCCTTGATCGTGCCGTCCTTCATGCCGTGCAGGGAGTCGGGATTCACCCCTGCAGCGAGGTAGATGTGCCCGAGCGCAGCGGCAAAGCAGACTGCTGCTCCGATGCTGTGCACGGGGATCGCAAGTGACGTGATCGTTGCCGGCAGGATGCTGTCACCCATCCAGAGGATGATGCCAGTGACGACGATGATGACCGACAGCGCAAGCTGCAGGGCGATATTCATTTTCTCACCGCCGTTGTAGAAGCCCTGCGGAGGCATGTGGGGATCCTTTCCCATCAGCTCGATGGGGAACTTCTGCATGAACTCCATATCTCTCTTGCCGAAGCTGAAGATCTCCTTAATCATGATGATGTAGCCCTTGCGTGCGATAATGAAGCCGATGATCGGGGTCACGATGAACATGACGCCAAAGACGCGGTGCGCATACATGAGGGTCTTATCACCAAAGATGTTGTACATGAAGCGGAAGGTATCCGTATACAGCGGCAGAGCCGTAACGAACAGCATGAAGAACGCAAATGCGTTGATCCAGTGACAGACGGCAAATGCCTTCTCATGGCGCGGCACATATTTCTTGTTGATCAGCATTATGCTCACCTCTTCTCCTGTTCCTTCGCCGCACTCTTGGCGCTCGATTTCACCATCTTGCTGAGCACCATAGCGCCGACGATACCGGCAGCAGCGCCGCCGATGGCGAGTTTCGTAAAGGTACGGCCTGCCTTCCAGAGATCGATCGAGAGCGGCGTAACGGGATTTGCCGGCAGACCGAACACCTCCGGTTTGTCGGGCAGGACGTAGATCATGTGCGTGCCGCCGACCCCCTCGGGACAGTAGATGTTCGCGTTCGGATGGTTCGGTTGGATCATCGCGAGGCGCTCCGCCGCGAGCTGCTTCATCTCCTCGATCGTGCCGAACTCCAGCGCATGTGCCGTACAGGTCTTGGCGCACGAGGGCTTCAGGATCTCCCCCGTCGTCTCGTAGCCGTGCGCGATGCGGTCGTAGCAGAGATCACATTTCGTGGACTTATGACGAATCTCGTCAATCTTGGGAATGTGCCACGGGCAGTTGTGCTCGCAGTAGTGGCAGCCAACGCACTTCTCTTCGTTGATGACGACAGTGCCGTTCTCATTGCGGTCGATGGCGTTCTCGGGACAGCCCTTCGCGCAGGCGGGATCGCCGCAGTGGAAACAGTTCTTCTTGAAGAAGTCCCAGTGGAACTTCCCCTTGTCATCAACGCGCTCCTTCATCTGAATGAGCGTATAGACGCGTGAGCTGAGATCCTTGTGCGACTGATACTGCCCCTCAAACGGCGTATCCATATCGGGCGGCAGGTCGTGCCACTGTTTGCACGCCACCATGCAACCGCGACACGCAGTGCAGCGCGACATATCATGCAGCATTGCGATTTCCTGTGTCATGACGC
>CAUVFG010000087.1:0-5575 GCA_963551125.1 uncultured Selenomonas sp.
CGGGCTGCCACTCTCATTTTGCAAAGGAGAAATGCCCGACGCTGATGGCACGGGATTATAAAGACCCGATGGTCGTCAATCAGCCCGTCTATGCCGTACGTCGACTGACACCGACCGAGTGCGGACGCTTGCAGGGCTTTCCCGATGGATGGTGCGCGGGACTTGAAACTGACAATCCCACCGAGGAAGAAATGTCATTCTGGCGCACGGTCTTTGAGACGCACCGAGAAATCACAGGCGGCAAGAAGCCCAAGACCGATGCTCAGATTCGTAGATGGCTCAAGAATCCGCACTCGGATGCGGCAGAGTACAAGATGTGGGGCAACGGCGTTGCGCTTCCCTGTGTGTTCTATGTACTTACAGGAATAGCACATTTCGGACATTCGGTGTATACAACACAATCCGCTTGCTAATTCTTCCCACGTGAGTGATGAATGTAATGACCAAAGTTCATAAAGGAGGAAACCACCATGAAGGTCAATTACAACATCCAAAAGGAAGAGCGCAAGGCGATGGTCGCGGTAGTCAGCAAGGTGCTCGACACGAAGCCTGCCTACTGCGGCGCACCAAGCTTTTCCTACAAGATCGGAGCGTTTGAAATCACGAAGGATGGCAACCTTTGCTTCGACGATGCCCTTGACGAAGCGACTGTTGCGCGTGTGCGCACGGCACTGCGCGAGGAGGGCTTTATGTCCGAGGGTGGGGAGGACGAGGCTTCCTGCGCGGACACAGGGGCAGACGAGCCGAACCGGACAGAAGAGGCAGTGGATACGCCGATTCAGACAGAAACGGCGGCAGAACCTGCTCCGACAGAGGAATCGATTGCAGAAGCCGATGAGGACAGCCTTTCCATCAGTCTCCCACGCAGCCTTTTCACGGAGACATCACTGCAGAACCTCGATGCACTCCTCCTGAGCAAGGGGCGGCTGATTCGCCATGCCTTTGACATCAAGGACGCGACCTACACGCTCACCAATGACCGCATCACCTTTGCATGGCTGCACGGCACGATCACCGATGAGACGGCAAAGGCGTATGCCACATTCATCAGTAAGCTCTGCGAGATGGCACGGACGCAGAAGCGCGTCACGGCGAAGGAGAAAATTGTGGACAACGAAAAGTACGCTTTCCGCTGCTTCCTCCTGCGCCTTGGCATGATCGGGAGTGCCTACAAAGAGTCGCGCAAGATTCTCCTGCAGAACCTCACGGGCAGCAGCGCGTTTAAGAGCGGACATCGGAAAGGAGATGAGCGTCATGCATTTTCCGAGTAGGGAGCAGATCGCTGCACTTCAGCGGCAGTACCCACGCGGGACAAAGGTGGAACTCCTCGGCATGGACGATCCGCAAGCCCCACCGACAGGAACGATGGGCGAGGTCATGGGCGTTGATGACGCGGGGCAGATTCTCGTTCGATGGGCGACAGGATCGTCACTGAGTCTGATCCCCGGTGTGGACTCCTTCCGCATTGCAGAGAAAGGCGGTCAGTCATGAACGAGACAATTTTCACGCAGATCATGGACATCCGCGACTCCGGGCGGGTGAATATGTTCGACATTCCCGCTGTTCAGAGGATGGCGTTTAAGATGGGATTCTACGAACTCATCTGTTTCATCGAGGAAGACCGCGCCGCATATATTCGCTTTATCCTCACGGGTGAAAAATAGCCGATAGGTTCGGCGATTCAGCACAGCCTTTCGGGGCTGTGTTTCTCTCGAAAAATAAGTGTGATTTATCGAAAATAAGACTTGCTATATTCTGCGTTTAGAGTGATATATACACATGACGAAGGGAACAACCTACACAAAGGAGGAAACGAAAATGAAAAGCGCAGAAGCAAGATGGCCGAAGACCACCACGATGGAGCACCTCGATGAGATGCGGTTCGGGACGAGCGGCGCGATCCTGCGCTACGGCGAACAGATCCTTGTCGTCGGAATGGAGTGTTGGGGCTTCCACGCAGCCGTCTACGAGATGGTCGAAACGCCGAAGGAGACAGGATTCGCGGACATCGAATGCCGCTTGAACCTCGTCGAAGCCGCCGCAGAGCTTTTCGAGGACGGCGGGCACGCGATGGCTTGGTGCATGAAGCGCATCTAAGCCGCGCCGAACAACAAAACAGCCCTTCGGGGCTGCTTCTCGTTGCACCGTATGATACGCCGTAAAAAATCTGCCAAACATCAAGTATACTCCGCTATTCGCTTGCTATATGTGGCTTTTAGAGCCATGTATATACACGAGGAAAGCCCATAGGACGGCGAAGAAAGGGGAGCTTCCAAATGAAAGCGGAAACGGCACGGCAGATCGTAGACATGAAAAGGCAGACCATCGGGGTGGAAGTCGAGATGTACGGCATTACCCGCAGGGACGCCGCAGGCATTGCGGCAGACTTCTTCGGCACGGGACGCTTTGCGGACACAGCGCACAGAAACGGATACTGCACATGGAGCGCATGGGACGCCAAGGGGCGCGAGTGGAAATTCCAGCGCGACGTCAGCATCGACGCCGCCGGCAGCGCGGAACAGACCGAACAGGTCACGCCCATCCTCCGCTACGAGGACATCGCGTCCTTGCAGGAACTTCTGCGCAGACTGCGCCATGCAGGAGCAAAGAGCAACCCCGCCCATATGTGCGGCGTACACATTCACATCGGCAAGGGCGACCATACGGCGAAAGCTCTCCGCAACCTCGCCAATTTGATGGCAAGCCACGAAAGTCTCCTGATCGCCGCGATGCGCATCGACCAAAGCCGCATCGGACGCTACTGCAGGACGGTGGATCGCAACTTCCTCGACCGGCTCAACAAAGAAAAGCCGCAGACAATGGAAAAGCTCGCAGACATCTGGTACGAAGGGAATTTTGCTGTACATGGCAGAGGACATCACTACAACAGCTCACGCTACCATTGCCTGAATCTCCACGCGACCTTCACGAAAGGCACCATCGAATTCCGCCTCTTCCAGTTCGCCAATCCCACGGCAGAGCGCAAGGGCGGCATCCATGCGGGGGAAATCAAGAGCTACATCCAGCTTTGCCTTGCCCTTTCCGAAATGGCAAAGACAGTAAGGACGGCAAGCCCCAAAGAACCACAGCGGGAGAACCCGAAATTCGCAATGCGGACATGGCTGATGCGCCTCGGCTTCATCGGCGGCGAATTCGCCACGGCGCGGGACATCCTCACGAGGAACCTTGCGGGCGACGCCGCTTTCCGCTTCGGCAGGAGCACCCCTTCGGCATAAATGCCAAAGACCCGACACTGCCCGCCTTCTGGCAGGCTTGAAGCGGTAGAAGGGATGTTCCTTCGGAAGCGGAAAGGATGATGAAGATGAAAACGAAGATTTACATCGCTTACGGCTCGAACATGGACGAGCGGCAGATGGCGTTTCGCTGCCCGGAGGCGGAGCTTCTGGGGACGGGAATCCTCGAAGGCTGGCGGCTCATGTTCAAGGGGAGCAAGACGGGAGCGTATGCGACCATCGAGAAAGAGAAGGGGCTGACCGTCCCAATTCTGCTCTGGCGTATTTCGGAAAAGGACGAGGAACGGCTTGACCGCTACGAGGGATTCCCGACGTTCTACTACAAACGGACAGTCCAAGCCGTGAGAACCGATGCGGACGGAAAGCCCTGTGGCAGAACACATGGCATGGCGTACATCATGCACGAGGAACGCAAGCTGGGACTGCCCACCGACGGTTATCTTGCCGTCCTCGACGAAGCCTATCGGAAATTTGGCTTTGACGAGGAAATCCTCGCTGCGGCATACGAATACAGCGACAAATAAACAATACACAATTTGCCGAGAACCGCCTGCGGGCGGTTTTCTCGTTTGCGTACACTTGGAAGGAGGTGACTTCATGCGGAAACTCATGGACTACAAGCCGACAAAGTTCATGGCAGAGAACGCGAACTATGACAAAGCCGCTGCGGACTACGCCGTGGGCTTTATCGAGTGTTTGTGCCACACAAAGGGAACGTGGGCAGGAAAGCCCTTTGAACTCATCGACTGGCAGGAGCGCATTATCCGAGATATTTTCGGAATTTTGAAGCCGAATGGGTATCGCCAGTTCAACACGGCGTATATCGAGATAGGGAAGAAGAACGGGAAGAGCGAACTTGCGGCCGCTGTCGCACTCCTCCTTTGCTGCGGAGACGGTGAGGAATGTGCCGAGGTGTATGGCTGTGCCGCCGACCGTCAGCAGGCGAGCATCGTATTCGAGGTCGCTGCCGACATGGTGCGTATGTGTCCCGCACTCGGCAAGCGGGTGAAGATTCTCGCCTCCCAGAAGCGCATGGTATATCTACCAACGAACAGTTTCTATCAGGTGCTCTCGGCAGAGGCATACTCAAAGCACGGCTTCAATATCCATGGCGTTGTGTTTGACGAGCTGCACACGCAGCCGAACCGCAAGCTCTTTGACGTTATGACGAAGGGCTCTGGTGATGCGCGTATGCAGCCGCTTTACTTCCTTATCACCACAGCAGGAACGGACACGCAGTCCATCTGCTACGAGACGCACCAGAAAGCGAAGGATATTCTCGAAGGGCGAAAGATCGACCCGACCTTCTATCCCGTGATCTACGGCGCAAAGGAAGATGAGGACTGGACAGATCCCGAGGTTTGGAGGCGGTCGAATCCGTCGCTCGGTATTACGGTCGGCATCGACAAGGTACAGGCGGCTTGTGATTCCGCACGGCAGAATCCCGCCGAGGAGAACAGCTTCCGACAGCTTCGTCTGAACCAGTGGGTGAAGCAGTCCGTGCGGTGGATGCCGATGGACAAGTGGGATGCGTGTGCCATACCCGTGGATGCAGAAGCCTTGAAAGGTCGCGTCTGCTACGGCGGGCTTGACCTTTCGTCCACGATGGATATTACGGCGTTTGTGCTCGTGTTTCCACCGACAGAGGAGGATGAGCCGTTTGCCGTGCTTCCGTACTTCTGGATTCCAGAGGAGAACATTGACCTTCGCGTGCGGCGCGACCATGTGCCGTACGACGTGTGGGAGAAGCAGGGCTTTCTTATGACCACAGAGGGAAATGTGGTTCATTACGGATTTATCGAGGCGTTCATTGAGAAACTGGGCGAGAAGTACAACATTCGTGAGATTGCTTTTGACCGCTGGGGCGCAGTACAGATGGTGCAGAACCTCGAGGGGATGGGCTTCACGGTCGTTCCCTTCGGGCAGGGCTTCAAGGATATGAGCCCGCCGACCAAAGAGTTGATGAAGCTGACGCTGGAAAAGAAAATAGCGCACGGCGGGCATCCCGTCATGCGCTGGATGGCAGACAACATCTTCATTCGCACCGATCCTGCGGGGAACATCAAGGCAGATAAGGAGAAATCCACCGAGAAGATCGACGGCGTGATTGCACTCATCATGGCGCTGGATCGTGCGATTCGGTGTGGAAATGATACCTCCGCATCTGTCTATGACGAGCGAGGAATCTTGCTGCTGTGATTCGGGGTCTGAATCAGAGTGCGGCAACTTGGAGTTTCAGTCCAAGCGGCTGCATGAGTTTGAGCAAGGTGTCGATTTTTGGTGTCGTTTTGAAAGATTCGATGCGTGCAACGGAGGATTGC
>CAUVFG010000088.1:0-5561 GCA_963551125.1 uncultured Selenomonas sp.
GCTGTTGATAAGTTGGGCGGAGTTATGCTTTAGTTATCCACAGTTTACACAGATGGACGGTGGATGAATTGTTATCCACAAACGATCCACATGAAATGAAGTGCGATATGCACAGGGATATAAACAGTATATTTTTGACGTTCTATGGTACATACCCCGCGCGAACGCTTAGTTACGCAAGTGATCGCGTGCTCGTTCGCCTAAATACCGGCGCACTTCTTAAACGCGCTACGCTTGAACGAAAGAAATGCGCCGGGGGCGAGTCGCCCGCTTTACTCACTTGCTCCACTAGGGTTCACTTTGGGGTATCGTACCATAGACGTTTGTTTACGGTAAACAGTCTCAAGAAGGATACAGAAATTTTTATGTCCTCTCAGATCCCCTTGATCTGGATCGTCAGCGACTCAATCAGCGCCTTCGTTGCGCCATCGGACTCGGTGAGGTTCTGGATTTTCTTATGGGCGTGGATGACGGTGGAGTGGTCTTTGTTGAAAAAGCCACCAATGGTCGGCCATGAGACGTCGGTCATCTCGTGGCAGAGGTACATGGCAATCTGGCGCGGGTAGGCGATGTCGTTGCTGCGCCGTGTGGAGCGGATGTCCTCGCTCGTCACCTTGAAGTGGGTGCAGACGATGCGCTCGATCATCTCCATCGTGACGCGCCGCCCCTTCTCTCCGCGCAGATAGTTGCCAAGTGCGGCAATGCAGGTTGTCCCGTCGATCGGCATCCGCATCATCGAGGCGTATTTGATGAGACGCGTGAGCGCGCCCTCGAGCTCGCGGATGTTGCTGTCGACGCGACTTGCGATGTAGGTGACAACATCCTCGGGGATGTGCACGTCCTCGGTCTGTGCCTTTTTCTGGAGGATTGCAACGCGCGTCTCGAATTCCGGCGGCTGGATGTCGACGACCACGCCGCCCGCGAAGCGCGAGATGAGGCGATCCTCGAGTCCCTTGACATCCTGCGGCTGACGGTCGGAGGTCATGATGATCTGTCTGCCGCTATCGCGCAGCTTGTTGAATGTCTGGAAAAACTCCGTCTGGGTCTGCTCCTGTCCCGTAAAGAATTGGATATCGTCAATCAGAAGTACGTCGATATGATAGTATTTCCTGCGGAAGGCGTCCATGTTCTTCTCGCGGATGGAGCGAATGAATTCGTTCGTGAAATCCGTGCTTGCGATGTAGAGCACGCGCTTTTCGGGGTGATCGGCGAGAATCTTGTGCCCGACTGCGTGCATGAGATGGGTCTTGCCAAGTCCCACGCCGCCGTAAATGAAGAGCGGATTGTGTGAGGGGAGTCCGGGCGAGTCCGCGACCAGCTTTGACATCGAATAGGAGAACTGGTTCGAGCGTCCCATGACGAAGGCATCGAAGGTGTACTTCGGGTTGAGCGATGTGGGATCGTCGGGTGCCGCTGCGGGCGCACTCTCGGGCGTGAGCGGGAGGCTGCCCTGCGTGGGAACGTTCTCCTTCTTTGCGGCGGGCGGCTTTTCCACAGGGGCTTCCTTCTGCGCGGGTCGCTCCTCTTTCGGTATGCCCGCCTTGGCATCGACAATGATTTTGAACGTGTAGCCCGCGCCGAGCGCCTGCTGCACGACATCGCCGAAGAGCACGCCGAGGCGCGATTCGACGTATTGCTTCGCAAATGGTTCGTTTACCGCGAGTACAATCTCACGATCCGAGAGAGAGACGGGCACCATGGGCGCAATCCACTTCTTGACGACCTCTTCGTGAATGATTCCGTCGGTTTTTTTTAGTACGTTTTCCCATAGATGCTCAATAGCGGGGGTCTGTTCTACGGACATACATCTGCGTCCCTTCAAAAATTTTTGTTATCCACAGAGTTATTCACAACTGTGGATAAGTCGGTCGATAAAAATGGTGCGATAACATGCGGAGAAATAAAATTATGCACCTTTTCTTCACAGGTTTTCCACAATACAATGGGGATATTTTAGCAAAAAAAATGGGACTTATCAACAGGTGCTTTGGTTATATTCGTGGAAAAAAAGTGCAAACAGGATGCGTACACCTTGACAGTGCCTGTTTTTTTCGTCTATAATGACCCATAGTAATCCATCATATGATCGCCGCACGGCATATGCCGCGAAGCGCGGCAGCAAAGGAGGTGACGTGAGGTGAAGAGAACATTCCAGCCCAACAATCATTGGAGAAAGAAGACACATGGTTTCCGTGAGCGCATGAAGACGAAAGGCGGCCGCCTCGTACTGAAGAGAAGGCGTCAGCGCGGACGAAAGAAGCTGTCGGCATAAGCCCTCAGACGATCAGAGGTCACCGCGGGTGACCTCTTTTTTAGCGATATGGAAGAAAAAAGATACACATTGCCGCGCGCAAAGATGATCAAGCGGCGCAGCGACTTTCAGCATGTCTATCAAAAGGGCATGTCCGTCGCTGGGCGGCGGATGATTCTGTACGTCCTGCGCGACAGCCGCGTTGCGGGCAAGGTCGGCTTTGCCGCCGGGAAAAAACTTGGCTGTGCCGCTGTGCGCAGCCGTACGAAGCGCCTCCTGCGCGAGGCATATCGCCATATGCAGCACGAGCTGCGCACGGATGTCGGGATTCTCCTGATCGGGCGCGCGGGGCTTGCTGCGGGCAAAATGCAGGATGCGGCCATCGAGCTGCGGAGCCTTGCGCGCCGCGCCAAGCTCTTTGCACATGGAAACGCATCGCATCACACGGGGGAGCAGTGATGAAACGTCTGCTCCTTCTTCTCGTACAGTTCTATCGCAGCTGCATCTCGCCGCTCACACCGCCGTCCTGCCGCTACTATCCGACCTGCTCGGCGTACGCGATGGAGGCGATCGAGCGGTACGGTGCGCGGCGCGGCGCGTGGATGGCACTGCGGCGCATCCTGCGCTGCCACCCGTTTCATAGGGGCGGGTATGATCCCGTGCCGTAAGTATTGTATGTGAGGTGACGCTCCGCTCCTCGCAAACGCCTCGTTGCGCAAGCGGTCGCACACTCTGTTCCGCCTGCTCCACTAGGGAATCGCTGATAAAATGAAGTCCGTCAGATTGGCGTAGATTTTTTCGTCCGAACTAGGAGGCAAACCGGACGCATAGCAAAGGCTATGTGGAGGATTTGCCGACGAAGTGCGGGCAAAAAAGATGCGCTAAGATGGCGGGGCTGAATTTATCAGTGCTTCCCTAGGGTTTGCTTCGAAGCGGACTTGACCTCATTGTTCACCCACAGCACAACGTAATTCTTGATTCAATTCTAAACCTGATTTTTGGTTTATCATCAGACATATTTCCGCACAGTAGGAGGAAATCGAATTGATCGAATTTTTCAGCAACCTCTTTCAGCCGATCATCCACATTTTGCAGTTCATCCTCGGAGGATTTTACACCGTCACGAGCGCCGCGGGCCTCGTCAGCTACGGCTTTCCCATCATCCTGCTCACGATTCTCATCAAGGTCGTGACCTACCCGCTCACCGTCAAACAGATCAAATCCATGAAGGCGATGCAGGAAATCCAGCCGAAGATGAAAAAGATCCAGGAAAAGTACAAGAACAACCCGCAGATGCTCCAGCAGAAGACGGGCGAGCTCTTTCGTGAGGCGGGTGTCAATCCGCTCGCGGGCTGCCTGCCGCTGCTCGTGCAGATGCCGATCCTCATGGGCATGTACTACGCCCTCTTCAACTTCACATTCCCGAGCGCGGAGGCGGCGGCGTTCTTCTGGCTGCCGAACATGTCGGAGCCGGATCCGCTCTACATCCTGCCCGTGCTCTCTGCTGCGACGACCTTTCTCCAGCAGAAGATGACCTCCACCGAGATGAACGCGCAGATGAAGATCATGATGACCGTCATGCCGCTCTTCATCGGCTGGATCAGCCTGACCTTCCCCTCGGGGCTTGTCCTCTACTGGGTGACGATGAACGTGGTGCAGATCGCCCAGCAGTGGTGGATGTACCATGGCGAGGGTACTGTGGCAAAGGAGGCGGTCTAAGTGGCGGAGATCATCGAGACGACGGGCAAAAGTGTCGAGGACGCACTCTCGACGGCACTGGATAAACTCGGCTGCGGCAGAGCCGAGGTCACCTATGAGATCATAGAGGAGCCCTCGGGCGGCTTTCTCGGCCTGTGGGGCAAACGCGAGGCACGCATCCGCGTCACGACACGCCCCGTGATTCCGCCGCAGCGCACGGAGGTTCAGACACCCGCCGCGCCGACCGTCCTTGCACCGCCTCCCCCGCCGCCGGTCTTTGCACCGCGCGAGGAGCGTCCTCAGGACGATGGCTTTGGCGTCAAGAAACGCTTCCACACCGACCTGCGCTCCTCTACGCGCAAGGCGTCGAAGCAGCAGGCAGGAAGCAGCTTCTACGATACGCAGCGTGCGCCGCGCGGTGGATATGGTGATCGACAGGAGCGACCTGCGTACACGAGCGAGGAGCGCGGTGGCAGCGGGCAGGGCGGCTATGGTGAGCGGCAAGAGCGCAGCTATGCGGGGCAGCAGCACCGCAGCCGCTATCATGAGGAGCGGCAGGATTTCCGGCGGGAGCGGCGCGCGCGTCCTTCCTACGATGGTGAAGCGGACTCTGCGCGGCGTACGTACCGAGAGCGTACGGACAGCCAGCTCATCCCGCTCACGGACGAGATGGCGGCTGCCGCCGAGAAATTCCTCGGTGCGATTTTCGCGACGATGGGACTCTCCGTCACGCTGCACCGCACGGATACGCCCGCGGGCACGATCCTCAATATGCACGGCGGGAATCTTGGCATCCTCATCGGCAAGCACGGCTCGACGCTGGATGCACTCCAGTATCTCACAAATCTCGTCGTGAACAAGATCCCCGAGACGGGCTACGCGCGCATCATCCTCGACGTCGAGGACTACCGTGCGCGCCGCGAGGAGACACTCACGCGCCTTGCGGGACATCTCGCGGACAAGGCGTGCCGCATCGGCGAGGAGATCCACCTCGAGCCCATGAGCCGCCACGAGCGCAAGATCATCCACATGGCGCTGCAGGACAACCGCCGCGTCACCACCTACAGCGCGGGCGACAACCCGCGCCGCTACGTCGTCATCGTGCCGAAGCGCAGACGCTATGTACGTGACTATGAGGAGCCGAGCTACGACCGCTACGAGCGATAAGGGGATAGAAAAGGGGTGTTGTACGAAGCAGGGAAACTTCGTACAGCACCTCTCTTTGCATGATTCCGGTATCGGGGAGAAAAAGAACACTGCCCAAAAGCGAACCCTAGTGGAGCAAACGGAGGAGAGTGTGCGACCCGCCCCCGGCGGATTTCTACCGTTCAAGCGAAGCGCGTTTGAAATCCGCCGGTATTTAGGCGGACGAGCACGCGACCGTTTGCGTAACTAAGGGAAGCACTGATAAATTCAGCACCGTCATCTTAGTGCATCTTTTCCGTCCTCTCATCGTTGGCAAATCCTCCACATAGCTCTGCTATGCGTCCGGTTTGCCGCCTTGATAGGACGTAAAATCTACACCAATCTGACGGACTTCATTTTATCAGTGATTCCCTAAGCGTTCGCGTTGGGTGCGTTCATTTGTAAACTTTTTTGGAACGGGAACAGG
>CAUVFG010000089.1:0-5550 GCA_963551125.1 uncultured Selenomonas sp.
CCGGGCAGACTCCGATCTTTCATCGGTTAGAAACGTGCGCCGCCGGGCGCACCATTCAAAAAGAGAGGTGCTGCGCCATGCAGTGCCTCTCTTTTCATTTACCGTAAATATCCCGTATACTCCCCCACGCGCAGGATCTCCTCCGCACAGGCAATCTCCTCCGCCGTCGGTGCGGGCGTGTCCCCGAGCCGATACGGCAGACGCAGCTCCTCATACTTGTGGAGTGCCATCGCATGATAGGGCAGCACCTCCACGCGGTCAACCGTCTTTAGCCCTGCGATAAAGTCCGAAAGACGGCGAAGAGCATCCGCCCCCGTCGTCCATCCCGGCACGAGCACATGGCGAATCCACATCCGTTTGCCGCGCTCCGAAAGGAACTGAGCCAGTGCAAGCGCACTCTCATTCGATACACCCGTGAGTGCCCTGTGCACTTCATCATCGATGTGCTTCAGATCGAGCAGGAACAAATCCACGAGCGGCAGCAATTCCTCGAACGCGCTAAAAAACGGCTCATCCCGTGTGAACGGCTCGCCCGCCGTGTCGATGACGGTGTTCACGCCCTTTGCCTTCGCGAGACGAAAGAGTTCCGTCACGAAGTCAAGCTGGAGCAGCGGCTCACCGCCGCTGACCGTGATGCCGCCCGTCTGCTTCCAGTACGGGCGGTACCGCCACGCCTGCCGAAAGATCTCCTCTGCCGTCACCTCATAGCCGCCCTCCCGCTCCCATGTCTCGGGGTTGTGGCAGTACTGACAGCGATAGCGGCAGCCCTGCACGAAGACGATGAAGCGAATGCCGGGGCCGTCGACCGAGCCGAAGCTCTCCGTCGAGCTGATCCGCCCCTTAGAGAGCGGCATGGAAGGTACGCGAGATTACATCCTCCTGCTGCTCGCGCGTCAGGCTGATGAACTTGACCGCATAGCCCGAGACGCGGATCGTGAAGTTCGCATACGCGGGATCCTCGGGATGCTCCATGATGTGCTCGAGCGTCTCGCGTCCGAAGACATTCACATTCAGATGGTGTGCGCCCTGATCGAAATAGCCGTCCATCGCGCTCACGAGATTCTTCACGCGCTCATCCTCGTTGTGTCCGAGCGCCGTGGGATTCATACTCTGCGTGTTCGAGATGCCGTCGAGCGCCCAGTGATACGGCAGCTTTGCAACGGAGTTGAGCGAGGCGAGCAGACCGCAGCACTCCGCGCCATAGCTCGGATTTGCCCCCGGCGCGAGCGGCGTCCATGCCTTGCGGCCGTCCGGCATTGCGCCCGTGTACTTGCCGTAAACGACGTTCGACGTGATCGTGAGGATGGAGGTCGTCGGCTCGGAGTGGCGGTAGGTGTGCCGCGCCTTGATCTTCGAGAGGAATGTCTTGAGCACCCATTTTGCAATCTCATCCGCGCGGTCATCGTCGTTGCCGTAGCGCGGGAAATCGCCTGTCGTCTCGTAGTCCACGACGATGCCGTCCTTATAGATCGGCTTTACCTTCGCGTACTTGATCGCAGACAGCGAGTCGACGACATGGGAGAAGCCCGCAATGCCCGTCGCGAACGTGCGGCGCACATCCGTGTCGATGAGTGCCATCTCCGCCGCCTCGTAGTAATACTTATCGTGCATGTACTGGATGATGTTCAGCGCGTTGACGTAGACGTGCGCGAGCCAGTCCATCATGCGCTCGTACTTGATGATAACATTGTCGTACTCAAGATACTCCGTGTGGATCGGTCGGTAGGCGGGGCCGACCTGCACGCGGCTCTTTTCGTCCACGCCCCCGTTGATCGCGTAGAGCAGACACTTTGCGAGGTTCGCGCGTGCGCCGAAGAACTGCATCTCCTTGCCCGTCTGCGTCGCCGACACACAGCAACAGATGGAGTAGTCGTCACCCCATGCGGGCTTCATCACGTCGTCGTTCTCATACTGGATCGAGCTGGTACGGACGGAGATGCGCGCGGCGTAGTCCTTGAACATCTCCGGCAGCCTTGAGGAGTAGAGCACGGTGAGGTTCGGCTCGGGGGAGGGGCCCATGTTCTCAAGCGTGTGGAGGAAACGGAAGTCATTCTTTGTGACCATGTGGCGGCCGTCCATGCCGATGCCCGCCATTTCGAGTGTCGCCCAGATCGGATCGCCCGAGAACAGCTCGTTGTAGGACGTGATGCGCGCGAACTTCACCATGCGGAATTTCAGTACGAGATGGTCAATGAGCTCCTGCGCCTCCTCCTCGGAGAGCGTGCCGTTTTCAAGGTCGCGCTGGATGTAGATGTCGAGGAAGGTCGAAATGCGCCCGACGCTCATCGCCGCGCCGTTCTGCGTCTTGATCGCCGCGAGATAGCCGAAGTACAGCCACTGCACCGCCTCGCGTGCGTCCTTCGCGGGTGCTGAGATGTCAAAGCCATAGAGCTGCGCCATCTCCTTCATACCCTTCAACGCACGAATCTGCTCCGCGACCTCCTCGCGCTGCTGAATGACATCGTTGCTCATGATGCCGTCGCCGTAGTTCAGGAGATCGCCCTGTTTGAACGCAATGAGGTGGTCAATGCCGTACAGCGCGACGCGGCGGTAGTCGCCCACGATGCGCCCGCGCCCATACGTATCGGGCAGCCCCGTGATGATGTGGCTGCGGCGTGCCGCACGGATCTCCTCTGTATATGCGTCAAAGACCGCCTGATTGTGCGTCTTGTGATACTTCGTAAAGATCTCGTGCAGCTTTGGACTGACCTTGTAGCCGTAGTTCTCAAGTGCCTCCTCCGCCATGCGGATGCCGCCATACGGCATGAACGCCTGCTTTAAGGGCTTGTCCGTCTGAAGCCCAACCACCTTTTCGAGGTCTTTCAGCGCGGGGTCGATGTAGCCCGGCCCGTATGCCGTCAGACCAGATACAACCTCCGTCTCCATGTCGAGCACGCCGCCCTTCGCGCGCTCCTCCTTCTGGAGTTCCTGCACGCGTGCCCACAGGCGGTTCGTCGCGTCCGTCGGCGGTGCGAGAAAGCTTTCGTCGCCATCGTACGGGGTATAGTTGCGCTGAATGAAGTCGCGTACATTGACCTCCTCCTGCCAGACGCCCCCTTCAAAACCGTCCCAGCTCTTGCTCTGCAGCATATTTTGCCTCCTATTCTGTGAATGGATTCCCCCATTGAAAACAAATCCCATCGGTTGCCCTCATAATACTTGAATTGGATTCACATTTCAATAGGCACAGGCGAAATAACACCATCAATATTTTTCATAAAAATATAATTTACATGTATAATCGCTGATCTGTCGCTACGAGAGCGGAGGGATTGCTTGCGGTAGTGGGGCAGCTCACTGTCTCTTCGGCTCCGGCGTGATATACGCGAGCAGAGCCGCAAGCGGGAGTGCAAGGACGGAGACGAGGAGCGCAGGCGCGAGTCCGATGACATCGCCGAGTGCCGCCGTCGCCGCAACGCCGAGACTGCCAAGGCCGAACGACATACCGAGCATCATGCCCGACGCCATTGCCGCGTTCTCCGGCAGTGCCTGCTGCGCCCATATAATCGAGCTGGGCTGCGGCGCCATCAGGGCAAAGCCGGCGACAAAGAGCACGATGCCGCCGAGCACATCCGCGCTGACATGGGTAAAGTAATAAGCACACGGCAGAATACCGACAACGAGGAATGCGACAATGATCGCACGCCCCGTGAACCTGTCCGCAAGATTGCCGCCGACGAGACCGCCTGTCATGCCGCCGAGCATGAAGACTGTGAGAAAGAGTCCCGCCGCGCTTTGTTCCTCGCCGTTTCCAACGAGCAGCAACGGCAGGAACGTCCCAAACGCGCCGTGCGTCCAGCAGCGCAGCCCCATCGCGAGATTCAGCGTAATCGTCGTACGCGCAAAGAGGACGTGGCTGAGTTTTGGACGCTCCACCGCCCGCCGTTCCGGCAGAGACGAAACAGCGCACAGCCCCGAGCGCACAAAAAGGACGCCCATGAGGACGGCGGGCAGAATCAGCAGTGGCAGCGCAGAGAGCGACAAGTTTTCGAGGAATGCCACAAGGACGAGCGGTACAAATGCCATGCCCGCATTCCCCCCCGCGATGAAATAGCTCATCATGCCGTTGCCGCGACCGTCCGCTGCCGTCCGTCCGACGAGCATCGACGAGAGCGGATGATACGCCGCGACCGCCGCACCCGTCACCGCAACAAGCAGAAAGAGCAGTGCCGCATGCCCTGCGAAGCCGACCATACAGATCGGCACGGCTGCGGTAGGCACGATGTACGGGAGCAGCGGACTGAAGTTCCGCTTGTCCATGAGGTAGCCGAAGAAGGGCTGCAGCATATTCGTCGTCACAGACGCGACCATGACGAGCACACCGCACATCGTCAGCGACAGACCGAATTTCAGCATGAGCAGCGGCAGGAGGATCGGCAGGAAATTCGCATAGAAATCCACCATCGCGTGCCCCGTCGAGAGCAGCGCCGTTGCGTGCCGTATGTTCGTATTCATGACAGACATCCTCCTGTGACCAACATCCTTGCATACCGTCCGAAAATGTGATGTAATGTATTGTAACAAACGAGATGAAAAAGTAAAGGAGTATTCACAATATGAGGAAATGGGCTGTCATCTATTCATCCACCACAGGCAACACAAAGGCAATCGCCGAGGAAATCGCAGGTGCATCGGGCGGCGACATCTTCCGCGTGCAGGACGCACCATCCGACCTCTCTGCGTACGAGGTCGTCGCACTTGGCTACTGGCTGCGGCGCGGCGGTCCCGACGACCTCATGAAGGCATACCTGCCGAAGGTCACGAACGCGTGCACCGTCCTTTTCCAGACCCACGGCACAGACGTCGGCTCTGAGCACGCCGTCACCTCGTTCGCACGCGCCGCCTACCTCCTCGGCGCAAACTGCGAAATCCTCGGCACCTTCTCCACACAGGGGAAGCTCTCGCCCGCGCTCATCGCCCGCCGCAAAAAATCCGACCCCGACGACACACACAACAGCCCCGAGGCGCAGGAGCGTTGGGTACGCGCCGCGAACCATCCGAACGAGGAGGATCGTGCCGCCGCACGCACATTTGTAGACAAGATGGAGCACAAACTCGACCTCCTAGAGAAATTCCGCCGTGCACAGGAGGAGAAGAAGAACGCACGCGGCTGAACGGCTTTACAATCGTGCGCGGTATGCACTTTGACAAGATCGAACCACTCAGATAGGAGCTGCATCATGTATATTCGTGACGGAATCGCCTACGCCTCAGAACCATATGATGATCTGACCATCACCGATTTTCGTATCATTGATGATCTCTATATGATCGTCACATTCTCTACGGGCGAAGAGCGTATCTTCGACGTCTCATGTCTCCTTCGCTATCCTGCTTTCAAACCGCTGTCCGACCGCAGCATATTTGACACAGCACGGTTGGAGCATGGTGTTCTCACATGGCAGGGCGGCGCAATCGACATCGCTCCCGAGGCTGTTTATCAAGAAAGTTACCCCTATCACGCACCAAACATCGAATTTGCCCCTACCTTATCACCTTCTCTGTAAAAGGACTCGCATGAACACCGAAAAGAAACGAACAATGGAAGCG
>CAUVFG010000090.1:0-5524 GCA_963551125.1 uncultured Selenomonas sp.
GTGCAGGACGCGATCCTCGTCGGCATCGGCACGGTACTCGCGGACGATCCGAGCCTTACGACGCGCCTGGAGGGGCGCACGGGACACAATCCCCTTCGCATCGTGCTCGACTCCGAGGCACGCACGCCGATTGATGCAAAACTCCTGACGGACGGCGCAGCACCGACACTCATCGCCGTGAGCGAGCGCGCCGACCATCGCCGTGTGAATCTCCTGCATGCGTGCGGTGCGGAGGTTGTGACGCTCGGCGCGGAGCGCCCGGACATCGGGCAGCTCCTTGACTGGCTCGGCGCACATGAAATCTCCTCGCTCTTTGTCGAGGGGGGCGCGCAGGTGAACTGGTCGTTCCTCGCGGGGGGCTTCGTGGACAAGGTACACGCCTTCATTGCGCCCATGCTGATGGGCGGCACAGCAGCGCCGACACCCATCGGAGGCACGGGCTTTGACAGCCCGCAGACGGCGCTCTGTCTCACGGATATGACGGTGGAGCAGGTGGGCGCGGACATCCTCATCACGGGCTATCCGCAGACCGCAGGGGGGTGAGGCGATGTTTACAGGAATCATCGAGGAGGTCGGCACGTTCGTAGGGCTTTCGGGCGGCAATATCTCCATCGGGGCGCAGCTCGTCGTGTCGGACGCGCACATCGGCGACAGCATTGCGGTCAACGGCATCTGCCTCACGGTAACTTCGTTCGATGCACGCGGCTTCCGTGCGGCAGTCATGCCGGAGACGCTGCGGCGCACCTCGCTCGCGGGACTCACGCACGGCACACCGCTCAATCTCGAGCGCGCACTGCTCCCGACGACGCGTCTTGGAGGGCATTTCGTCAGCGGACACATCGACGGCGTGGGCGAGATCAGAGAGCTTCGCGAGGAGGGAAATGCGATCCTGATGACGGTGGTGGCAGACGATGAGATCCTGCGCGGCATCGTAGAGAAGGGCTCGGTTGCGCTCGACGGCATCAGCCTCACGGTCGCGGCGGTGGGGGCGGCAGATTTCACGGTCAGCCTGATTCCGCACACGCGCACGGTGACGAACCTCGGGGCGAAGCGCATCGGCAGCCCGCTCAACATCGAGACGGACATCCTTGGGAAATATGCGCTGAAGCTGCTTGGCGGAACGTCTGCCGAGCGGTATTCGGGACTTACGCAGGAATTCCTTCTGCAACATGGCTTTTAGATGTCACGGTTGGACGTGGTGTGATGTCCCTAAGCGAACCCTAGTGGAGCAAGCGGGAAAAGCGTGCGTTCTGTCCCCGGCGTACTTCTTTCGTTCAAGCGTAGCGCGTTTAAGAAGTGCGCCGGTATTTAGACAGATAAGCACGCGACCGGTTGCGTAACTAAGTGTTCGCGTGGGACTTGCACCACGACTTAAAAATATCCAGTTTTTAGGAGAGATAGCATGTCAGATTTTGCAACGATTGAACAGGCAATCGAGGATATTAAGAACGGCAAGATGCTTGTGGTCGTCGACGATGAGGATCGCGAGAACGAGGGCGACATCATTGTCGCCGCCGAGAAGCTCACGCCCGAGCATATGAATTTCATGGCGACGCATGCACGCGGGCTGATCTGCACGCCGATCGTCGGCAGCCGTCTCGACGAGCTCGAGATCGGGCAGATGGTGGAAAACAATACGGACAACCACGAGACGGCGTTTACCGTCAGCATTGACGCGTATGACACGACAACGGGCATCTCCGCATTTGAGCGCTGCCATACGGTGAAGATGCTCATTGACCCTGCGGCAAAGCCGTCGAGCTTCCGTCGCCCCGGGCACGTCTTCCCCCTGCGTACGGTCGAGGGCGGTGTCCTGCGCCGCGCGGGACATACGGAGGCGACCGTCGACCTCGCACGCATGGCGGGGCTTTTCCCTGCGGGCATGTGCTGTGAAATCATGGCGGACGATGGTCATATGATGCGCACGCCCGAGCTGAAGGAGTTTGCAAAGAAGCACGGGCTGAACATCATCACGATTGCCGACCTCATCGAGTACCGCAAACATACGGAGACCTTCGTCCACTGCATCTCTGACGTGGATTTCCCGAGCAGATACGGGCATTTTCGTCTGCGCGCGTATGAGAATTCGCTTAACAGCCGCTGCGATCTCGCCGTCGTGAAGGGCGATGTGCGTGGCAAGGAGAACGTACTCGTGCGCGTGCATTCGGAGTGCCTGACGGGCGATGCGCTCGGTTCGATGCGCTGTGACTGCGGAGACCAGCTTGCAGCGGCGCTCCGTCAGATCGAGGCGGAGGGCGAGGGCGTCGTCCTCTACGTGCGGCAGGAGGGGCGCGGCATCGGGCTTGCGAACAAGATGCGCGCGTATGCCTTGCAGGATCAGGGACGCGACACGGTGGAGGCGAACGTCGAGCTCGGTTTTGCGCCCGATCTGCGCGATTACGGACTCGGCGCACAGATTCTCGCCGATCTCGGGCTCACGACCATCCGTCTCATGACGAACAACCCGGCGAAGCGTGCGGGACTTGAGGGCTACGGACTGAAGATCGTCGAGCGTGTTCCGATCGTGATGAGTACACATGACTTTGACCGCAAGTATATGACGGTCAAGAAGGAAAAGATGGGGCATATGCTGACGGATGAAGAGTTGGGAGGAAAGTAAGATGGCAAATATCATCGAAGGATATATCAGCGGAAAAGGGCTGAAATTCGGCATTGTCGCCGCACGGTTCAACGAGTTTATCGTCGGGAAGCTCGTGAGCGGCGCACTCGATACGCTCCACCGTCACGAGACGGCAGACGCAGACATCGACGTGGCGTGGGTGCCGGGCGCGTTCGAGATTCCGCTCGCAGCGAAGAAGATGGCGGAGAGCGGCAAGTACGACGCTGTCCTCTGCCTTGGTGCGGTCATTCGCGGCTCGACGACGCACTATGACTACGTCTGCAACGAGGTGTCGAAGGGCGTTGCACAGGTCGGCCTCCAGACGGGGGTGCCAACGATCTTCGGCGTTGTAACGACGGAGAACATCGAGCAGGCAATCGAGCGCGCGGGCACGAAGGCGGGCAACAAGGGCGCAGATGCGGCGATGGCGGCGATGGAGATGGCAAGTCTCCTCGGAAAGCTGTGAGACCATGAAGATCGGAATACTCAGCGATACGCATGGGCATGAGGGTGCATGGGTACGCGCGTGTGAAAACTTCTTCACGGGTGCGGATCTGATTCTCCACGCGGGCGATGTCGCCTACCACGGACCGCGCAATCCGATGAAGCCGGACTACAACCCGATGGGGCTCATTGAGCGCATGAACGCTTCGGAGATCCCCGTCATCATTGCAAAGGGCAACTGCGACTCGGACGTGGATGCGAGCTGTCTCGAAGTGCCTCTGATGTCCCCCTATGCCTATGTCGTCTGGGAGGGGCGGCGCATCATCATCACGCACGGCGATGCCGTCATGACGGACGCAGAGAAGGACGCGATGGCAAGGCATCTGAAAGCTGACCTCTTTATCAGCGGGCACGTACACATCAACGTCCTCGAAAAGCGCGGCAACACCGTCTTTCTCAACCCCGGCTCTGCTGCACTCACGAAGCGCCCCGACGGGCGCAACACCGTTGCGGTGCTTGAGGATGGGACAATTCGGATTTTTGACATAGATACGGGCGATGTTCTGCATGAGCTCGCACTCGATTGGTAGACGAACGGAGGGCGAAAGATGAAGCCGACAGATCGCAGTTATCTCGAGGTCAACCTCCCGCCCTATTTGCAGCACGATATTGACGCGCTCCAGCAGGGACTAGCGCAAGACGTATTGTATCTCGACTGTCTGTTTGACGAACTGTACGGGTCGATCAATTCGGCGGAGTGGGATGACGAGATCACACATGAACAGGCGGCATATCTGCGGGAAAAGTATCTGTGAGGCAAGCGCTATGATTGATTTTTCGAGATGTCAGATTGATCCATTCCGAACGTACGGAGGCGGGAATGGGAATAAGATAGGAATTCTCTACGATGGGGCGACCTATATGCTGAAATTCCCGCCCAAGGAGAAAACAAAGGTATATTATACGAATGCTTCGCTGAGCGAATATCTTGCCTGCCACATCTACGAACTCCTCGGCATTCATGCGCAGGAAACCCTATATGGCATCTATCGTATACAGGGAAAGGAGAAGCGGGTCGTCGCCTGTAAGGATTTTACGGGAGACGGCTTTCGCCTGATGGAGTTTGCAAAGTTGAAGAACGCCTGCATCGGCGGCAGCAGTGAAGATTCCTCCGGATATGCCACAGAGCTGGATGCCGTGCTCGAGGCGATTGATCGACAGGCACTCATCAATCCCATTGCGTTGAAAGAATTTTTCTGGGATATGTTCATCGTGGACGCCTATCTCGGAAATTTTGACCGACACAACGGGAACTGGGGGCTGCTCGTCAACGAGGAGCTGCGCATTGCGCGCATCGCGCCAATCTACGACTGCGGCTCCTGTCTCTATCCCCAGATGCCTGAGGAAAAGATGGCAGAGATTCTGAGCAACCCGCGTGAGATCGACAATCGCATCTATGTCTTTCCGACGTCGGCGCTCAAACAGGACGGGCGGAAGATCAACTACTTTGATTTCATATCCTCACATGTGAACCCTGACTGCACGGCGGCGCTCGTGCGGATTCTGCCGCGCATTCACACGGATGAAATCAATGCATTTATCGAAAGGCAGGAATTCCTATCTGCACTGCAGAAGCAGTTCTATCGTACGATGCTTGCGGCGCGCAAGGAGAAGATACTAGACGCTGCGCGCGAAAGGATATAGTATGGATCAACTCATTAAGGCGACGGCGGCAGATGGTATACTGCGTGCATATGCGGCGGTGACGACGGATGTCGTTGCCGAGGCGATGCGGCGGCACGGCTGCTACCCCGTTGCGGCGGCGGCACTCGGGCGCACGATGACGGGCGCGCTGCTCTTTGCGGCGAATCTCAAGAACAAGGAGTCCGTCACGGTGAAGTTCAAGGGGGACGGCCCACTCGGCACGGTCACGGCGGACGCGACGGCAGACGGCTCGGTGCGCGGCTATGTCGATCATCCGCATGTCAATCTGCCGCTCAATGCACACGGAAAAATCGACGTCGGCGGCGGTATCGGGCGTGGCATCCTCTCGGTCACGCGCTTCACGGGGCTGAAAGAGCCGGTTACGGGCAGTGTCGACATCACAAACGGTGAGGTCGCAGAGGATCTCATCAGCTACCTCTACACCTCGGAGCAGACGCCGTCCTCGATCGGGCTAGGCGTCCTCGTCAGCCCCGAGCTGAAATGTCTCGGCGCGGGCGGCTTCTTCATTCAGCCATTGCCGGGTGCATCCGATGACGTGATTGATCGCCTCGAGGAGAATCTCAAGGGCATTTCCTCCGTCTCTCATATGGTGGAGGAGGGGCTGGATGCTGCGGGCATCGTCAGAAAAATTCTTGGTGGCTTCGATGATGTAAAGATTCTCTCGACCACGGATCTCGCATTTCGCTGCAACTGCTCGAAGAACTACATCACCGACCGTCTGCTGACGCTCGGCGA
>CAUVFG010000091.1:0-5439 GCA_963551125.1 uncultured Selenomonas sp.
CTTCGGCAATCTGGGAAAGCGTGAGTTTTCCCAAAGCGAGCAATGCTGCCGCCGTCCGACGGGCAGACTCCATACGTCCTTCAAGAAGTCCTGCCTCCCGTCCTTCAAGACGCCCCTCGGCACGTCCCTCGGCGCGCCCCTCAAGGCGTCCCTCCATACGTCCCTCTTCCATTTTTCGTTCTCCGAATTTCTCCATCAGTTCGCACATGGTATTCACCCCTTCTGCTTCTGCCTTAAAGTAATCAGCACGCGCAGCAAGCTCTTTATAATTCATCTGTTCCGGACGCTCGCAGAAGAAATCCTGCATGAGCCGCCCAAGCGGCGTGTCGTCGCGGTTTGCCCCGTTGACGTAAAGGATATGCGCACCGTCGTTAAACGGTCGCTGCAGCTCCTCTATGATGCGCTCCACATGATACAGTGGACAGCCTGCCCCATAGATGTCATTCTCTGTGATGAAGATGACCCACGTCTCGGGCAAATCTGAGAATTCTGCGCTTTTGGCAAGCTCCCGCGCATCCATCATGCTGCTGTTGTAGCGCGCCCGACGCGGAGCTGCGCCCTTATTTGCACGCTGCACCTCGCAGTCGTAGAGCTTCCCCTCGCTGTCCTCTGCCAGCACATCAAAGCGGACGCCGCGCCCGTAGAGATTGTCCGCACTCTGCTGCGTGACAACGTGTTTGACGATGAGATCATCCCGCCCAAAGAAGATGCGCAGCAGGAGCTGCATGCCCTCGATATAGTTGTCAAAGCATACGTTGAAAAAGGTATCGTCGATCAATCGGAACTTCTGAATCAGCGCACGATATTCCACAGGAACGTCCTTCTTGAGCATTCTCACTGAGCCTGCACCCTCCTCATCCTGTTCTACTATCATAGTATGCACTGCAGCGCACATTGTCAAGGCTGAAATTTTGGCGAGGAAGGTAAGAAAAGGAGCTGCCCTCGGAGCGCTCCTATCGGATCGCAAGCTCGCCCCTTCTACGCGTTCCGCGCACAGGCCCCGCCCTGACGGGGGAGGCAGGGGGAACGGGGAGGCTTGGGTCTATGAGGATGAAAAAATCTGCACCAATCTGACGGACTTCATTTTGTCAGGGATTCCTTTATTGCGTATGATCTCTGAGATACGCCTTTGCTGACCTTTGACATACCTCAAAATAGCACGCCAGACGCTCCTCCAAGACCGCCGTGTCCTTCTCACCGGACGAATGCCCCGGATTCTCGTACAGCGTCGCCGTCCAGTCACTCTCCGTACGCAGATAGAATGTCAGTACACGAACGGCGCGCGTCCGATCCTCCGTATGCGTCGGCAAATAGTAAAACGTAATCCTGCGCCCATGCGCCTCAGCGAGCAGCGTGTCGTCGCCCTGTGGATGGTAGAGCGCATGCAGCTCCCGACACACACGCACCACGTCCGCCCCGTGTGCCTCATGGAGGAAGATGATATCCCCCTTTCCAAAGAGCGTATCCCCCTGTATGGGATCTGTCAGCGAACACTCCCGCAGTGCCTCTGCCTCCTCCGGAGAAGCCGCCGTGAGATGATATGCCGACGTGATGGCACACACCTTTGGATAGAGATGGGCGAAATACGCCTCCGCATACGCCGCAGCGGCATCCGTATCGCGATAGAGGAATGGATAGGGAAATTGGGCGCGCCGAATCTCCGCCGTGCAGGTGAAGTGAATTTCGTTTCCCTCATCATAGAGCGCATAGACATTCTTCTGAAACGGCTTCTCCCGCGCGACCTGCACCGACTCCGGCACAACATGTGTCCCATAGGCATGAAACGTATCATTGACGCGTGCGGCAACCTCATCTGCCGCAGCAGGATCACTGTTTTCCGTCACCCAAAAATCACAGCCCGAAAGCATGGAACACAGCAGAACGAGCACCGAAAGACAGAACCATCGCTTCATATCAGAACATCTCACATCCTGCCCGCAGCGCGTACGAACCGCTCCCAGATCTCCGCATATGCCGCCTCCACGTCACGGACATATGTGCGGGCATCGGTCAGCGGGGCGTGCGCGAGGATCGTGCGCAGATTCCTCCGCAGTGCGGCGAGGGTCTCGGGCGCGGATGCAAGTGTCGCCGCGATCTGCACATAGGCCGCAGGGGTATCGGCGATTAGTTCCGCGAGGTTTGCATTCCGCAACAGGCTCTCCCCGAACCGTGCACCGTGGCTCGCCCCACGCAGGGTGATGACGGGCACGCCCATCGCCAGAGCCTCGCAGGTGGTGATGCCGCCCGTGTAGGGGAAGGTGTCGAGGGCGATGTCCATATCCGCATACTCTGCGAGATGGTCGCGGCTGAACGCACGCATCTCCACGCGTCCTGTGGGAATCCCGCAGCGCGTGAAACGCTCCGCCGCGCGCTCTCTGCCCTCCGCACTCGCAAAGAGTTTGCTTTTGACGAGAAGACGGGAGCGTGGTACGGCATCGAGCACCTCTTTCCAGAGACGCAGTACTTCGTCCGTCACCTTGTTGAAATTGTTGAACGAGCCGAACGTCACAGAGCCGCTTTGCTCCATCGGCGGCGGGGCAACGGGGGGAAGCCCCTCGGGCAGCACATAGCAGAAGTGGCTGTGCGGCAGACGGATCATCTTCTCGGTAAAGGAGGGCTCTGTCGTCCCGATGGGATCGACGTGCACATCCGAGAGCATATAGTCAATGGCGGGCAGCCCCGTCGTATTGAAATACCCGATGCCCGTTACCTGCACGGGTGCGGGCTTATGCGCGAGCATGGGAAGGCAGTTGTTCTGCGTGTGTCCCGCGAGGTCAACGAGAATGTCGATCTCGTCGCCGTAGACGAGAGCCGCCGCCTCCGCTGCCTCCATCCCGCAGATATTCCGCCACACGTCCACTGCCGCGCGAAATTCCTGTGAGAGCGCATCCTCCGCGCCGTTCATGTAGCAGTATACGGCGAAATGCGTGCGGTCATAGGCAGTGAGCAGCGGGCGCATGAGCGTTCCGACGGGATGTGTGCGCAGATCGGGTGAGATGTAGCCGATGCGGATGCGGTCGTGTCCGCGTGCGGCGTCCGTATGGGACGCGAGTGGCGTGACATCCGCATAGAGCGCAGCGTAGCCGCGTGCGAGGGTTGCGTAGGAGGCACGCTGCTCTGTGGGCAGATAGTTCGCGGCAAAGAGGGCGTTGCTGTACTCAATCGCCTTTTTTTCACGCGTCGTTTCGAGACGGCTCGATGCGCGGAAGGCATCGACCGCCGCCGCGCTCTCACCCGTGAGCGTCAGAGCCTCGCCGAGGAGACTATAGGCACTCGCGAGAAAGACCGTATGATAGGTGATGTTATCCCCCGCGGTGATGCGCCGTTCGAGCGCGGCGATCAAGGTGTGCAGATGCGTGATCGCGGTGCAGAACTTCCCCTCCGCGCGGTCGATGTAGACCTCCTGCCGCGCCGCCCCCGCGTGATCGGGACACACCACGCGGATGCGTGCAATCTCCGCACGTGCCTCCTCGTATCGCTCCAGCCCCGTCAGTGCCGCCGCACGGATGTAACGCATCTCCACGTCCTCGGGCAGAGCCGCGAGCAGCTCCCCGGCAATCTCCGCTGCCCGTGCATACTGCTTCGCCTCGTAGAGCGCGTTTGCCTGCACGAGGATCTCCCGCCGCAGTTCCTGCACATCCTCCACAGCACCCCTCCTCTCCGTATATATAGCTTCCTCCTTATTCGACGGGAGCGCGGCGAAATCCTCTCATCCTGTCATGCAGCCCGCAAAACATAGACTTTTCACCGCGAAAATGCTATAATCAACGTGGTATTTTATGGAACGAACACAAAGAGGTGACATTTTGGATCTGGATTTTGGACAGGGGCGCATCGTCCCGGTCAACCTCGAACACGAGATGAAGAACTCCTACATCGACTACGCGATGAGCGTCATCGTCGCACGCGCCCTGCCCGACGTGCGCGACGGACTGAAGCCCGTACACCGCCGCATCCTCTACGCGATGCAGGGCTCGGGCATGACGAGCTCCAAGCCGTACAAAAAGTCGGCGCGTATCGTCGGTGAAGTGCTCGGTAAATATCACCCGCACGGCGACATCTCCGTCTACGACGCGATCGTCCGCATGGCGCAGGACTTCTCCATGCGCTACATGCTCGCGGACGGGCACGGCAACTTCGGCTCGGTCGACGGCGACTCGGCGGCGGCAATGCGCTACACCGAGGTACGCATGTCGAAAATCGCGGAGCTGATGCTGCGCGACATCGACAAGGAAACCGTCGATTTCACCGACAACTACGACGGCTCGGAGAAGGAACCGACCGTTCTCCCTGCGAAATTCCCGCAGCTCCTCGTCAATGGCACGGCGGGCATCGCCGTCGGCATGGCGACCAACATCCCGCCGCACAACATGGTCGAGGTCATCAACGGCACGCTGATGCTCATCGACAACCCCGAGACCACCATCGAGGAGCTCATGGGGGTTATCAAGGGCCCCGACTTCCCGACCGCAGGGCTCATCCTCGGCACGGAGGAGATCCGCAAGGCATATACGACGGGACGCGGCGTGGTGAAAATGCGTGCACGCGCCCACATTGAAACCATGAGCAACGGGAAGCCGCGCATCATTGTCACCGAGCTCCCGTATCAGGTCAACAAGGCACGTCTCATCGAGAAGATCGCCGAGCTCGTCCGCGACAAGCAGATCGACGGCGTGACCGATCTGCGCGATGAGTCCGACCGCAGCGGTATGCGCATCGTCATTGAGCTGCGCCGCGACAGTGCGCCCAACGTCATACTGAACCAGCTGTATAAGCACACGCAGCTCCAGGACAGCTTCGGCATCATCATGCTCGCCCTCGTGGACGGGCAGCCCGTCATCATGAACATCAAGCAGATGCTCGGGCACTACATCAGCCATCAGGAAACAGTCATCACGCGGCGCACGCAGTACGAGCTCGCAAAGGCGGAAGCACGCGCCCATATCCTCGAAGGACTCACGATTGCCCTCGATCATCTTGACGCTGTCATAAGGGCGATACGCGAGAGCCGTACAGCGGACATCGCACGCACTGCACTCATGGATGGATTCAAGCTTACGGAGAAGCAGGCACAGGCGATCCTCGACCTCAGACTGCAGCGTCTCACGGGCCTCGAGCGCGAGAAGATCGAGGAGGAGTACCAAGAGGTGCTGCGGATGATCGAGGAGCTGAAGGGCATCCTCGCCGACCGCATGAAAGTCCTCGCCATCATCAAAAACGAGCTCATCGAGGTACGCGACAAGTACGGCGACGAACGCCGCACGGAGATCACATTTGACGCGAGCGAAATGGACATCAAGGATCTCATCGCCGAGGAGGATGTCGTCGTCACGCTCACGCTCAACAACTACATCAAGCGGATTCCGCTCGACACCTACCGCCGTCAGCGGCGCGGGGGCGTCGGCGTCAAGGGCATGGGGACGAAGGAGACGGACATCG
>CAUVFG010000092.1:0-5433 GCA_963551125.1 uncultured Selenomonas sp.
GGCCGAACAAACGCTGGCCCGTGGAGCACTTTGCCGCACTCGCGGACAGGCTCTATCGCGCGCATTACGTCCCCGTCCTCGTCGGCGGCGGACGGCTCGATGAGACGCTCGCGCAGGATATTATGGCGGCGTGTGAGATCCCGCCTGTGAATCTCGTCGGGCGCACGAACCTCAAGCAGCTCGCGCATATCTTCACGCGCGCCGCGCTCGTGCTCGGTGGCGACACGGGCCCCGTCCATCTCGCGGCAGGACTGCGCCGTCCGACCGTCATGCTCATGGGATCGACCGATGCGAACCGCAACGGTCCCTACGGACAGCTCGAAAACGCCATCGAAGCCCAACGTCCCTGCCGCGGCTGCTGGAGGCGCGCCTGTCCGAAGGGGCTGGACTGCCTTGCGGCGATTTCCGTGGAGGAGGTTGCGGCGAAGATGAGACCGCTGCTTTCGCGCTAGGGAAGCATTCGCCTGAGGGAGGCAGTAAGTTTGTACCGAAACATTCTCGTCATCAACCTCATGCACCTCGGTGATCTCATGCTTGTGACGCCTGTCCTGCGGACGCTGCGGCACAATTATCCCGAGGCACGCATCACGTTGCTCGCCGATCGGATTCTCGCAGACATCGTGCAGGAGAATCGGAACATCGACGAATGTCTGCTGATCGACAAGAAGGGGAGGGATCGGAGTTTCCTCGGCATTCTGCGGTTCGCGTGGCGGCTGCGCAAAAGGAAATACGATCTCGTCGTCAACCTCCATCGCAACGAGCGCTCCTCTGCGCTTGCGGCGCTCAGCGGTGGCAAGTGCATCGTCGGCTATGCAAAGCCTGGATTTGCCCTCTTCTTCGATCACGTCAGTCCTGATCAGCACCCCGTCATGCACGAGGTTCACTCACACTATGCAGCCCTGCGTGCGGCGGGCGTGATTGGCGAAGTCGATGATGCGGGACTGGAGATGTGGCTGCCGCCCGCCGCCGAGAAAGAAGCGAGGCGGCTCTGGGCGGAGCATTTCGCACCGGAGGATAGGGTGATCGCGCTCAACATCGGCGCGAGCTGGCGGACGAAGCGGTGGGTGGACGAATACTTTGCAGAGGTGGCAGACTACTACCTCGTGCGCGGCTATCACCTCGCCGTCATGGGCGGTCCGATGGACGTGGAGATGGTCAGCGCCTGCCGTGCTCGGATGAAGGAGAGGGACAATCCGCGCCTTCACATCTTTACGGGGCAGGTCAGTCTCGGCGTGCTTGCGGGGCTTTTACGCCGCTGCATTCTCTTCATCACGACGGACTCAGGTCCCATGCACGTCGGTGTTGCAATGCACGTGCCCGTCCTCTGTATGTTTGGCGCGTCGCCGATTCCGGGCTTCTACCCTTACGATGCGCGGAGCATTTCCGTCCGCGCACCTGTACCGTGCCATCCCTGCCGCATTCACGAATGTCCTCTCAGCGGAGAGGAGCACATGAAGTGCATGAAGCGAATGCCGCCCGACCTCATCTTGACGTATGCAGATCAGATGCTCGGGGAGTTTGGGGAAAAACCTGCGTACGAGCTTGCGCCTCCGACGGACTTCGAGACGCGCGTGGTGGAGCAGATGGACGGGGCTTTTGTCCTTGCGCCGAAGGGGGCAGCGGCACGCGTCGTTCGTCCTGTGATGCCCGCAGGGCTCAAAGCCCATGGGTTTGATTGATAAAATAGTGATGTTTTCGTTGTACTCTAAAGATAGGAGCGTTCCATGGATATGGCAAAGATCCGCGAAACGGTCGCGGAGAAGAGTGTACGCAGCAACATTCTCGTCGTCGGTGATGTCATGCTCGACAAATACTATTCGGGCGAGGTCACGCGCATTTCCCCTGAGGCACCCGTGCCGATCACGCATGTGACGGGGACGCGCGAGACCCTCGGCGGCGCGGCAAACGTTGCGCACAACCTCGCACTGCTCGGGACGAATGTGAGCATCGCGGGCTATGTCGGCGGGGACGTGCACTGCAAGAGCCTCCTTGAGAAATTTGCTGCGCGCGGCATTGATCACGCGGGGCTCGTCCATACGGATCGTCCGACCACGACGAAGATCCGCATCATCGGCGGACATCAGCAGATGCTCCGCCTCGACTTTGAGGATGCCAGCCCGATTGACGGAGCCTATGCGGAGCAGTATCTCGCGTACATCGACCGGAAACTCAACGAGAGCATGGACTGCGTCATCATCTCCGACTACGGCAAGGGCGCGTGTACGGAGTTCGCGTGCCAGCACATCATCCGCGCAGCGCACGATCACGGCGTGCCTGTCATTGTTGATCCGAAGGGCGCGCAGTGGCTGAAGTACAAGGACGCCGACTATCTTACGCCGAACATCAAAGAGATCAATGAGATCATGCTCGAGCCCGTTCACAATGACGACTTCGAAGTCGAAAAGGCGGCGCGCTATGCCATGCGCAAATTCAGCATCCGCAATGTTGTTCTCACACGTTCGGCGAAGGGGCTTTCGCTCATCCACGGCGAGGAGGTCGTCCATATCCCGACGAAGGCACAGGAGGTCTTTGATGTCTCGGGTGCGGGCGATACGGTCATCGCCGTGTTCGGACTTGCGCTTGCGGGCGGGCTGAAGCCGGCGGACGGCGCGTATCTCGCGAACATTGCGGCAAGTGTCGTCGTCTCGAAGCTCGGAACGTATGCGGTCAACCGCGAAGAACTCATGCGGGTGCTTGACCGTCAGGAGGGGGAACAGCTATGATTATTGTTACGGGTGGTGCCGGGTTTATCGGCAGTAATCTCGTTCACGAACTCAATAAGCGCGGACATAAGGACATCCTCATCGTCGACGACCTTGCGGACGGTGAGAACTACAAGAATCTGCGCGGACTGCACTTTATCGACTACCAGCAGAAGGACGACTTCCTCCACCTCGTCGAGGAGGGGGACTTTGACGGGACGGACATCGACGCGATCTTCCACGAGGGCGCGTGCTCAGATACGATGGAGTACGATGTCAACTACATGATGAAGGAGAATTATGCCTACTCCAAGGCACTCCTGCACTTTGCAATGGGCGCGCGCATCCCGTTCTTCTACGCCTCCTCTGCATCCACCTATGGTGGCGGGAAAAATGGGTTCACCGAGGGGGACAAATGCGAGGATGCGCTCAATCCCTATGCATTCTCAAAGCTCGCGTTCGACCGCTATGTGCGGCAGGTCATCCCCGAGGTGCGCAGCCCCATCGTCGGGCTGCGGTATTTCAACGTCTACGGGCCGCAGGAGCATCACAAAGGGAAAATGGCGTCCATCTTCTACCAGCTCTACCATCAGATCATGGAGACGGGCGAGGCACGCCTCTTCCGTGGGACGGACGGACTCGCGGACGGTGAGCAGCGCCGCGACTTTGTCTATGTCGGGGATGTCGTGCGCGTCAACCTCCATTTCTTCGAGCACGGCGGCGAGAGCGGCGTCTACAACTGCGGCACGGGCGTCGCGCACAGCTACAACGAAGCGGCGCGTGCGGTGATTGCTGCGCTCGGCAAGGGCAAAATCGTCTACCGCGACTTCCCCGAGGTGCTGCGCGGCAAATACCAGAACTACACGCAGGCGGACACGACCGCGCTCCTTGCGGCGGGCTACGACGGCGGCTTCACGCCGATGGAGGAGGCAGTCAAGGAATACTGCGCCTTCCTGACGGCGGGCGGGTACTTCCCCTATGCCGAATAAGGCGATCTTCTTCGACCGTGACGGCACGCTCAACGTCGATGTGGACTATCTCCACGAGCCCGAGAAATTCATCTGGACCCAAGGAGCAATCGACGCGATCCGCTGGGCCAATGAACACGGCTATCTCGTCATCGTCGTCACGAATCAGAGCGGCATCGCGCGCGGCTACTACGACGAGGCCGCCGTGCACCGCCTGCACGACTGGATGAATGCGGAGCTTGCCGCACATGGCGCGCACATCGACGCATTCTACTACTGCCCCCATCACCCCGAGGCATCTGTCCCCGCCTATGCGAAGAACTGCGACTGCCGCAAGCCCGCAGCGGGTATGCTCCTGCGCGCGATCAGAGAGCACCATATCGACCCTGCTGCATCCTTTCTGTTCGGCGACGGTGCGCGCGATGTCGCCGCCGCCGAGCGTGCGGGGGTGAAGGGCGTACGGTATACGGGGGGGAGTCTGTGCGAACTTGTAAAAACAACGATTGAAACCTCATAGATAACGGATGGAAATGAAATGAAGCTGAGACTGAAGAATTTTGCAAAGATAAAAGAGGCAGAGATTCATTTTGATGGGTTGACTGTCATTGCCGGGGATAATAATACGGGAAAGAGTACGATTGGCAAGGTTCTGTTCACGCTGTTTCATTCGTTGCGGAATATGCCTCAGCTTGTTCTTGAGGAAAGAAAATCTGTCATAAGAAGTTTTTTCTCTGTTCTTTTAAGGCGGGACAGTGACCGGTATCGCTTGCTTCGAATGATAGAAATGGAGGGGATGTCGGATCTTTTTAATGGTTTTGATACAAAAGTAGAATCGGTGCAGTCATGGTATGAAGTGCTTCTACATAATCTGGCAGAAGTATTGCATTTAGAATTGTCAGAAGATGACAAGGAAAATTTTAAACTCAAGATTAAAGAAGCGCTGGAGCCATCAGATGAGGAGATCGAGAAATCCCTTGTTGGAAATGCTTTTTTCGATATGTTTGCAGGTCAAAGTAACTCTGTTTATGGCGAGGCGGAAGCGCGTATATCGCTTTGTGTCCAAGGAAAAGAGAAGGAGGCTGTATTTCAAGCAAATGAATGTAAAGAGTACAAGAGTGGAATAGAACTTCTTGAAGATGCTATTTACGTAGATGATCCGTTTTTGATTGACCAATGCTTTCATCCCAGAATACGGGGCTTGGGAATAGAAACGAATCCTCTGAGAAAAAGTTTAATTAGCTATTTGGAAACAGATGATCGTCCAGGCGTCATTGAAGGGCTTGAAATTAAAAGGAAATTGTCTGAAATCTTTTCCCTGTTTCAGCAGATTGTGCCCGGCAATATTACCCGTGAGAAACGTCGTTTTGTCTTGGAGCTGGATGATCAAGATGGCGTACTCAACGTGGAAAACTGGTCAGCTGGCATCAAATCGTTTGTCATTCTGAAGCGCTTGTTGGAAAATGGGGCTTTGCATCAAAAAGGCATTCTGATCTTGGACGAACCGGAGATTCATCTGCATCCGGAATGGCAGCTCCGCTATGCCGAAATCCTTGTTCTGCTTCAGAAAGAGTTCAATTTAACTGTGCTTCTTACAACCCACAGCCCGTTTTTCTTGGATGCTGTCGAATTATATGCGTGCAAACATGGAATCGGAGAAAAGGCACATTACTATCTTTCTGAGAATGATGGCAGGCAAGTCATGTTCCGTGATGTTTCCAATGAAATTGACAAAATCTATGAGAAGATGTCAAATCCCGTACAGG
>CAUVFG010000093.1:0-5380 GCA_963551125.1 uncultured Selenomonas sp.
GGAAGAAGAGCAGGGCAAGCGCCGCACACGCAGCGACAAAGCCGCCCCAGATCATGTCGACATCGCCGATGGCGTTGTTGAAGAGTGCCTGATAGAAGAGAATGACCTCCGCACCTTCACGATAGACGGCGAGGAATACCGCAAACCCGAGGGCGCGGGACTTGCCGGTCGAGAGCGTCAGCTTCACCTGCTTGTCAATATAGGATTTCCATGCCTTGGCGTTGGACTTGCCGCCCATCCATGCTGATGTACCCAAGAGGACAAGTACGGCGAAGAGAGCGGTACAGCCCTCGATGATCTCACGCCCGGAGCCGGTCGTCGTCGTATTATCAAGAACTTCAACAAAGAGATAAGCCGAGATAAAGCTTGCAATAACGCCTGCAATCGCCCAGTTATAGACCGTGGAGAGTTCCTTCTCGTGCCCGGCACGCCCGAGATAGGCGATGATGCCGACGAGCACGAGGATCGCCTCAACGCCCTCACGCAGAAGAATCAGAAACGCCTGCAGGAACATGCCCCAGCCGCCCGACTGCACCCCCGCCGTCTCAAGGGTTGTCACTTCCGTCTGAACCATATCGAGGAGTTTTTTTCCCTCAGCTTCTATCTCGGACTGCGGTGCACCCGCGCGGATCGCCTTTTTCAGCGTGTAGAACTGGTACTCCGTGAGGTTCGCACTCTTGGAGGAGATCCCGCTGCGCACGGCACTCTCAAGACCGTCCTTTTCGTAGATGCCATAGTAGATATTATTGACAGCATCCTTCGCTCCCTCCGCATTGCCCGTTTGGTAGATGGTATAGACATTCTCCATCTCAGCGGCGATGTGGTCGTGGATCTGCTGCCATGTCTGCGCGGCATCGGTGGACGCCGCCGGCAGAAAGAGGCAAAGTGCCGTAATAAACACAAAGAGTTTTCTCATCGGATTGCTCGTTTCCTCCCAATTTTCATGCACGCTATTTGATGTTGCGCGCCGGCTTCATGTTGAAATAAACAGGACACTGCATATCGGATTCCATCGGTTGCCCGTTCATATCCTTCGCAGGCTCGAATTTCCACTGCTTCTCGACAATGCGCCGTGCCATCCGATCATAGAGTGCATTCCCCGAAGAAACCTGTATCTTCGTGGATATGACCTTGCCGTCTGTGCCGATGCGTGCCGAAACGGCAATGCGTCCCTTGAACTGAATCACGCCGTAGGGCGGCTGCTCCGCATGGAGGATCTTGCCCGGCATGCCGATCTGCTTGCCCTCGCCGGAGCGCAGAACCTTCGGTTCTTCCGGCTTGTCCGCCGTTTCCTCGACTTCCTTCAGAATCTCCGTAATGGCTTCCTCGGGAACTTCTGCCTCAACCACGGCAGGTTCTTCTTCCACCTGTTCCGGTTCGGGCGGTGGGGGCGGCGGCGGAGGAGGTTCTTCCTCCTGCTGCTCCTCCTCGGGAGGTCCTGGATCATCCGCGAGTTCGACCCACTCCATCGGCTCCTCCTGTGGAGGTGCTTCAAGCGCTTTGAAGACGTGCGGAATCAGGATCGTCAGAAAGAGCCACGCAATGATGTGAAAGAAGAACGCGAGAACAAAGGCGAGACGCCAATGTGTCTGATACTGCACTCAGACCCCTCCCGTCTCCGTCGCAATGGACACATGACGCGTCCCCGCCTCCTTGAGCGCATCGAACACGGTGACGACGAACTGGTAGTCCGCCTTGCGGTCGCCGCGTACGACAAAGACCGTATCGGGATCATCTTCGAGCTGCGTCTTGACCCGCGCCGTAAGTTCCCGCGTTGGCTCCTCATCACGGTCAAAGAGAACCTTGCCGTCCTCCGTCACCGTGATGGAGACGATATGCGGACGTGTATCCTGCTGCGCGGTCGCTGCCTGCGGCAGATTGACCTGCACTGTGCTCGCATTCACCATATACATCGTACTTAGCATGAAGAAAACAAGCAGAAAGAGCATAATGTCGATCATTGGGATAATCATGACGCGCGGCTCACGCACATCATGAAAATTACGACGCATGGGAACGCCCTCCATCGTTTGCGGCAAACCCCGCGAGCAGGGTATTCATCGTCTTTTCGAGCAGCGTCAGCATCGTGTCCATGCGCTGCGCAAAGTAGGTGTGAACGACGAGTGCAAGGATCGCTACAAGCAGTCCCGTCGCCGTTGCAACCAGAGCTTCACCGATGCCGCCCGTGATCGCCATGGGCTGCCCCGCCTGCAGGTTGAACACGCTGAACGACTGGATCATACCTGAGATCGTTCCCAAGAGACCGAGCAGCGGTGCAAGTGTGACGATCATCGAGAGATAGTTGAGACGCGCACGCAGAAGCATTGCCGCCTCACCGTAGACCGCCTCAACCGTCATGGGGACATCCTCCCCTGCCGCACGCGCATCGACCACACTCTGCACGAGATGGGCAACCATGTTGTCCTTGCCCTTCACAGCAGGTGCGATCTCATCCAGCTTCTTCTTGCGAAGCGCAGCAGCGACGTCCGCCTCAAGTGCGCGTGCGCCCTGCGATGCACGTCGATAGAGCATGAAGCGGTCGATGGCAATCGCTACCACTGTGAGTGAGCACAGGAGCAGCAGGTACATTACCGGCCCGCCTTTTTCAAAGAGTTCAGCACTGGTCAAAAAGAACACCTTCCTTGTCAAACGCACGAAAGCGCGCGTAATTACCTATAGATTCGAGGCATATCATTCGATAATGATAACCCTTGTGAAGTGGAGATCGATATTAAGTATAGCTCTGAGGAGAGTGATTGTCAATATAGATTTTAATGAAACTATTACAATCAAATTTCATTCATGTATTTTGTTGTATGATTCTGCAAGTTTTTGAAACCGCGGCAATGCGCGTTCAATCATCGCGGTACGCACGCAGTATGCCACGCGGAAATAGCCGGGACAGCCAAAGTCCGCCCCCGGCACGAGGAGGAGATCGTAGTCACGCGCCCGCGCACAGAATGCCTCATCGTCCTCCTCCAACGCCTTTGGGAAGAGGTAGAACGCCCCCTGCGGACGCATGCACACATAGCCCGCCGCCGTCAGCCCATCGTAAAGCAGGGCGGCGTTGCGCGCATATGTGCTGAGATCGGCAACCTTGCCTGCGCAGCGTGCGATGACAAGCTGCCATAGGGAGGGTGCATTGACGTGCGTGAGAACACGCGCCGCGCCCGCCATCGCACCGTAGACGCGCGCAAAGTCGACAACGGCGTCCGGCACAACGATGTAGCCGATACGCTCGCCCGGCAGGGAGAAGGATTTGCTGTAGGAGTAGCAGACAATTGTGTTCTCGTAGAGCAGAGGAATGCACGGGACGCTCAGACCGTCATAGACAATCTCACGATAGGGCTCGTCCGCGATGATAAAAACGGGGTGCCCGTACGTCTGCTCCTTTGCATGCAAGAGTTCTGCAAGCTGACGAATGGTCGTCGCACTGTAGACCGCGCCGCTCGGATTGTTCGGCGAGTTGATGATAACAGCTTTTGTGTGTGACGTGATTGATGCATCGAGAGCGGCAAAGTCAATCTGAAAATCATCCGTCTTTGCAGGCACAATGACAAGTCTCCCGCCACACGCCTCGACAAAAACACGGTACTCGGGAAAGAACGGTGCAATCGTGACAAACTCATCTCCCGGCTCCGCAAGTGCCTTGAACGCAATCGTCACGGATGCCGCCGCGCCCGCCGTAAGAAAAAGATTTTTTCCCGTGAGTTCCATGCCGAATCGCTTTTTTATGTCGGCGGCAAGGATCTCACGCACCTGCGGTTTTCCAGGCGCAATCGTGTAGCCGTGCACCTCCATCGGGTCGCTGTGTGTCAGGATGTCCACCGCCGCGTCCCGAATGAAGTCCGGGGTCGGCACACTCGGATTGCCGAGGCTGAAGTCAAAAACATTCTCCGAGCCGACCTGTGCTGCACGCTTCTGCCCGTATTCAAAGATCGTGCGAATCGTGGATTTCTTCGTGCCGAGTTCATACATCTCTTGCGAAACCATATCTGTACTCCCTTTCCTAAAAGAAATTATGTCCCTGCCGCCATCTGACGGCAGGGACATGCAGTATTTACAAGCCCTCATGCATTCCGCAGGAATACGTCGTAGCCCTTCTTCATCTCGTAGATGTCGACCTTGCTCGTGACCTCCCACGGCGCGTGCATACTCATGACAGCAACGCCGTTGTCGATGACATCCATGCCGTAACGTGCCATGATGTAGGCAATCGTGCCGCCGCCGCCGAGGTCGACGCGCCCAAGTTCCGCGAGCTGATAGCTGACGCCATTTTCGTCCATCATGCGGCGCAGCTCGCCGAGGTACTCTGCACTCGCATCGCTCGATCCGGACTTGCCGCGTGCACCCGTGAATTTGTTGAACACCATGCCGCGCCCGAGATATGCGACATTTTTCTTCTCGAACGCATCCGCATAGAGCCCGTCGTACGCGCTCGACACATCCGAGGAGAGCATCTTTGAACGTGCAAGGGTGCGGCGCAGGGCGATCTCCGTATACTGCCCGCAGGCGGAGAGCACTTCCGCGACCATGTTCTCAAAGAAGCGTGACTGCATCCCCGTCGCGCCAACGCTTCCGATCTCCTCCTTATCCACGAGAAGACAGCACGCCGTGCGCTTTACCGCTTCCGTCTCGAGCATAGAGCAAAGTGCAGTATAGGAGCAGACGCGGTCATCCTGCCCGTAGCCGAGCACCATGCTGCGATCAAAGCCGAGCTCGCGCGCGCGTCCTGCGGGTACGAGCGTCAGCTCCGCCGAGTTGAAGTCCTCCTCGGCAATGTCATAATGCTCTTTGAGGAGCGCGAGAATCCCGTCCTTGACGGATTCCTTGTCGTCTTTTTTCAGCGGATAACCGCCGATGAGCACATCCAGCTTCTCCCCCTCGATGACCTTTGATGCCTTTTTCTCAAGCTGTTCCTGCGAGAGATGTACGAGGAGGTCCGTCACGCAGAAGACGGGGTCGCCCGCCTTCTCCCCGATGGTGATCTCGACAACCGTGCCGTCTTTCTTCACGACAACACCGTGGAGTGCAAGCGGGATCGTCACCCACTGATACTTCTTGATACCGCCGTAGTAATGCGTGTCAAAATACGCAAGACCATTGTCCTCATACAGAGGGTTCTGCTTCACATCAAGGCGGCAGGTGTCGATGTGCGCGCCGAGGATGTTCATGCCGTGCTCCATCGGCTCCGTCCCGATATGGAAGAGTACGATCGCCTTCTTCATATTGACGGCGTAGACCTTGTCCCCCACCGCAAGTGTCTCCCCATTCGCGATGACATCCGCAAGGTCGCGGTAGCCCGCTGCGCGTGCGCGGCGCACTGCCTCCGTCACGCTCTCGCGCTCCGTCTTGCAGTCCGAGAGGAAATCAATGTAGC
>CAUVFG010000094.1:0-5333 GCA_963551125.1 uncultured Selenomonas sp.
AGGTGTTCGCTGATCTTCGTCTTCCACCCCGCTCCGATGATGCCCGTATGTGCGAATGCACACGTCATGCGCGAAAGTGACGCGAAGTTCTCGCGCACGCCCGCTGCATCACAGGCGAACTCGACGGCGTTCTCGGCGCGGATGCCAAGTCCGCCCGCGACCTGCACGGCGTCAATGTTCGCGCCGAGGAAGATGAACTCCCACCCCTCCGCTTCCTGCCGCTTCACCATCGCACGCACCTGATCCGCCGTATACCGCGTGCTCGCGTTCTCCATGCCGTCCGTCGTGATGATGAACATGGTGCGTGCGGGGCGATCCTCCGGGCGCGCATACTTGTGCACGTTCTTGATGTGACGGATGCCATCGCCCATCGCATCGAGCAGAGCCGTGCAGCCACGCGTATAGTACTCCTTCGATGTGAGCGCGGGGACATCCGCAATCCGCACGCGGTCATGAATGACCTCATTCTCGTGATCGAAGAGCACCGTCGAGACGAGCACGTCCCCGCCCTCGCTCCGGTGCTGCGCGATCATGCCGTTGAACCCGCCAATCGTGTCCGACTCCAGCCCCGCCATCGACCCACTCCGATCCAGAATGAATACAAGCTCCGTCTGTCCGTTTGTCTTTGCCTCTGCCATGATGTTTTCCTCCTCTATACTGTGTGACCTTTTCGATGGTTCAGAGTATAGCAGGAGGAGAGAGGCGCGTGGTCGCACGGAAAGCGACATTTTGAGAAAAGGACGTTTTGCTCTATAATAGACGCATATCATACAATAGGAGAATGCCCATGATCTATACAGCACTCTACGCATCCCCGCTCGGCGGCATCACGCTCGCGAGTGACGGCATAGCCCTCACGGGGCTGTACTTCGACGGGGAAACAGGCTGTCCGCCATGCGATGCGGCGCACAAAAAAGACCTCCCCATATTCGGAGAGGCCGTGAAATGGCTTGATCTGTATTTCAGCGAAACAGAGCCGGACTTTATGCCGCCGCTTGCCCCCGTTGGAACGACGTTCCAACAGGCGGTATGGGAGATCTTGAAAACAATTCCATACGGCGAGACAACAACATACGGAGCGATTGCAAAACAACTCGAAAAAAACACCGGACGGCGCATGTCTGCCCAGGCGGTCGGCGGCGCGGTCGGGCGCAATCCGATCTCCATCCTCATCCCCTGCCACCGCGTCATCGGCGCAAACGGCAGCCTCACAGGCTATGCGGGCGGTCTGGACAAGAAGGAGTATTTGCTGGAACTCGAAGGAGTAATCGAATAAGTTTTCCACACAAGAAAACGCAGCCCTCGCGCGGAGCTGCGTTTCTTTCGTTCCTACACCTCAATCGCCGCATAGCGTTCGCTGCGGAGCACCTGCTCCATGTACTCGTACGGGGTAATGCGCCCGTCGACAACCATGGAAAAGATGCTCGGGCTGCACCCGGAGACGAGCGTGACGCCCTGCTCGTTCTGGCGCACGGGCTGCTGACGGCTACGACTCTGTACGTTCCAGAAGACGATGCGCGGCAGCGTGTAGCCCGCCTCTGTGAACAGTTCCTTTGCCCGCTCAAAGTTCGTCACGTCTGCGTCCACGGTACAGGCATCGAACTCCATGTCCGTGATGATGTAGAGCACGGAGGGCAGTTCCTCCTGCGGCACACGGTTCTTCACCGCCGCACGCAGGAGTAGGCGGAACACCGCTTCAAGATTTGTGTTTGCCACCTCGTCAAAGCTTTTGCAGTAGTGTACACGCTCCACAATCGTCGCGCCCTTGATCTTGACAAGCCGCGGATTCCCGGAAAACGTGATAAAGTGCCCATGAAACGCGCCCGTATTGCGCTCGGCGAAGTAGATGGCAAGCGAGAGCGCGACGCTGCTCGGCAGGGGGTTCCCGCCCCAGTACATCGAGCCGGAGCCGTCGAGCACGACGAGTGCATTCTCTCCATGCGTATAGTCGGGCAGTGCGCTCCATGTGACATCAAGGGTACGCGCCTCCTCTTGCGGGATGTGCGGTGTCACTGCTCCACTGAGCGGACGGATGATCTCGTAGGGATAGAGCGTTCCCGTATGCAGCTGCTCCTCACCGCACGCGACGCGTTCAAGGAACGCCTTGTACCGCTCCATGTCGTTGCGCCAAAACGCCGCGCGGTACTTGAACATCGCCTTCGACGGCTGCTTTGCGTAGTCAAAGGTATAGTCCCTCGTGCGCAGGGCGTTCTCGATGAGCGCGATGCGGCGGCGCAGACGGACGAGCATCCTGCGGTAGTCCGCTTCGCTTAGACCGAACAGCCCCGCGAGCCGCCGTGCCTGTGTGCGTGTCGCCCGCGATGAGGTGTTGACGGACGGCAGCCACTTCGCGAGGAGGGAGACAGTCTTCTCCTCCCATGCTGCCCGCAGATCTTCTGTCAGCTGTGCGCGGATCAGGCGGACAGCGGCAGCCTCCAACGGCGTATCGAGAAGGACGAGCAGATCGTCCCAGCGTCCGACCTCCGGAACGTGCGGCAGATTCTTTTCAAGTGTCGCAGGCGCGGCAAAGGCAAGATGGCGCAGCAGCACGCGAAAGAGCCGCCGCTCGCCGAGTCCTCCGCGCACGTCACGCGCGTAGAAGAGGGTGCGCAGGGCATACAGCGGATGCGCGGCAAAGGCGCGCGTAAAGCGCACGATGATCTCCGCCTCGCCCGCCTCCCGCAGCGCGCCTGCCGCCGCAAAGAAGTCAAGTACGTCTGAACCGGAGCTTGCATACGTCGCGGCATCGTTCTCCGTCCGCGTATAGGTTCGGTTGCTCTCCTCTTTCAGCGCGTCCAGCATCGCTTATCCTCCTTTGCGCAAAATGCCCGACCCAGATGCGGATGCACTGTGCCGGACACATTCATTCACCGCAGCAGACTGCGGACATATACGGACAAGATGCCATGAACGGCAACGGTAGACCGTGCCGTCCTGTGGGGCAGATTCCCCACACTGTTTTACAGACAGTTGATGTATTGCTGTTGGCATCTTTTGCAAGACACGATTTCACGCCGGCGATCCCCGTAGGGAATCTCTTCGGTGTTCCGTACATTGCTGTTCATGTCTTGCACTTATTGTAGCATAAACGTGCAAATATTACAACAGCAAAACACTATTCCTGCGCCTTCGCCTTGCTCTCGATCACGTCGCAGACACAGCCGCCCGCAGGCGTGACAGCACGACGCTTGCGTGCCTTGTGCGCCTCATAGCGGCGCTTGCCCTCCTCGAACGCGGCGCGTGCCTCCTCGGTATCGAGTGTGAGCGGCGGCACGGACTTTGGCCGTGCGTTGCGGTCGAGCGCGACCATGGTGAAGTACGCCGAGAGACCGAGCTGCGGATCGCCGCCGTCGTCCAGATCCTCGACGATGACGTTCACCGCGACCTCCATCGAGCTGTGTCCGACGTAGACGATGTCCGCCGTCACGACGACGAGATCGCCGATGCGGATGGGCAGGTGGAACTCGAGCTCATCCACGCGCGCCGTCACCACGTTCGAACGCGCATAGCGCCGTGCCGCCGCATACGCCGCCGAGTCCATCAGCTTCATAATCTCGCCGCCGTGCACATTCCCGTTCGGATTCGCCTGACTCGGCATCATGACCTCACTGATGACGATGCGGCTGTCCTTCATTTTACATTCTTTCATTATATATCCCCCATCAAAATATTTTTTCATCGGAGCATCCACTTTACCATACTTTGCTGAAAATAATCCGTTACATCGGATACATTCCCTTGACAGCCGCATACGCGCAGATGGTATAATCCTGCTTAGGCAAAGGGAATGGGGCGCAGCTGCACCCCAAGGGGAGGAATCTCTATGTATTTGGAAAAAATCACATCGCCTGCCGACATCAAGGGCTATACGGCGGAGCAGCGCAGGGTGCTCGCCCGCGAGATGCGCGACGCACTCCTAAAGCGTGCGAGCATGCACGGCGGGCATTTCGGCCCGGACTTCGGCATCATCGAGGCGATCATCGCCCTGCACACGGTCTTTGACTCGCCCACGGACAAGATCGTCTACGACGTGTCGCACCAGTGCTACCCGCACAAGATGCTGACGGGGCGCGTGGAGGCATACATCGACGAGGACAAATACGACGAGGTGTCGGGCTATACGAATCCCGAGGAAAGTCCGCATGACCTCTTCAACGTCGGTCACACATCGACCTCGATCAGCCTTGCCGCGGGGCTTGCAAAGGCGCGAGATCTGGCGGGGCGCAAGGAAAACGTCATCGCCCTCATCGGCGACGGCTCAATGTCCGGCGGCGAGGCACTGGAGGGGCTGAACGTCGTCGGCGAGATGGGCACGAACTTCATCATCGTATTCAATGACAACGACCAGTCCATCGCGGAGAACCACGGCGGCATGTACCGCAAATTCAAAGAACTGCGCGAGACGGGCGGCACGGCGGAGAACAACCTGTTCCGTGCGATGGGGCTGGACTACCGCTATGTGGCAGACGGCAACGACTGCGAGGCGCTGATTGCGGCGTTCTCCGCTGTCAAGGATACGACGAAGCCCGTTGTCGTCCACATCCATACACAGAAGGGCAAGGGCTACAAATTCGCCGAGGAAAACCGCGAGACATGGCACTACCGTATGCCGTTCGACATCGAGACGGGTGCGCTGAAACACCCATACACGGATCCGTATCAGGAGGCGACCAAGGACTTCCTCAAAGAGCAGGCGCGGACGAATCCGAACGTCGTCTTTCTCGCAGCGGGTACGATGGGCGCCATCGGACTCTCCCCCGCAGATCGCGCGGAGCTTGGCAGTCACTATGTCGATGTGGGCATCGCCGAGGAGCACGCCGTTGCGATGGCATCGGGGCTCGCGCGCGGCGGTGCACGCCCGATCTTCGGCACCTACAGCACATTCTTCCAGCGCGTCTACGATCAGATGGCGCAGGATGTCGCGGTGAACATGAGCCCCGCCGTCTTTCTCTCCGTCGGCGCGTCCATCTACTATATGAACGATGTGACGCACCTCGGCTTCTTCGACATCCCGATCTTCACGAACATCCCGAACCTCGTCTTTCTCGCGCCCGCGAGTCTCGACGAATACATGGCGGTACTGCGCTGGTCTGTGGAGCAGACGCGCCACCCCGTCATGATCCGCATGCCCGTCATGGGGTACGACGAGAGTCCCTATGCCGTGCGCACGGACTACAGCGAGCTGAACACGTATCAGGTCGTGCGGGAGGGCAGTGAGGTCGCCATCCTCGGCGCGGGCAACTTCGCGCAGCTCGCGAGTGTTGCCGCCGACGAACTTGAAAAAGAGGGCATTCATGCGACCGTCGTGAATCCGATCTTCCTCTCGGGGCTGG
>CAUVFG010000095.1:0-5332 GCA_963551125.1 uncultured Selenomonas sp.
GCGAGAAGCCCCCGTAAGAATCGCCTTTCTTACGGGGGCTTCGTCGTTTGTGACGTCTATGTCAGTCCGTGTTTGCCTACGCATAGTATAGCACAGTGTACTTCGGATTTCAAGGATAGCATCTCACGCATATTTGTTTTTCTTACTCTCACCCTGAAGCTCTGAGATACGCTGCGCGAGGATGGTATTGATGCGGTTCTGGATGGATGTGATGAGGGGCTGCTTCTGATCGTCGCTCATTGCGGACTTCTTCACCTCGGCGAGCTGCTTGCGCAGGTTCGCCAGTTCCTGATCGAGCGGGTTGTCAGGACGGCGTACGTTCTTGTCGCTCTCCTCCGTTTCCTCAATTCTCACCCAGCGACCATCCGGCTGTTGAACGATACGTGCAGGCTTGCGCTGACGATGTACGGTGCTGAGAAACTTGATCTCATCTGCGCTGTCTGCAAGTGCACGATTCATCTCACTCTGAGTGTAGCGCATCGGACTTGTGTCACCGCCGCGCATAGAACGCTGCAGCTGCCCATAGACATCGTCGTCGCTGATGACTGCATCCCAAAAGCCGCCGACTTCATGAGAGAACGTCCTTTTCATCGCCTTGTCCATTGTATAATTTTTGTTCGTCGCGGCATTCACAAATTCATGATAGGCTGCGGCAGTATCGTCCAGACCCGCATCTTTTAGAGCGGTTAAAATCTCTGAATGATTCTTGTACGCGCCCTGTGCCGCTTTAACCCATACGTCGCCTGCTTCTCTGTGTCGTGCCATAAAGTCGAGCAACTTGACGCCGATATTGGCGAGTGATCCGTTATAGGTGTAACGAATCCCCTCTGCATAATTCTCGGAAGGAACAGAGAAATCCGGCGCGACAAAGACACCCGCACGGTTTTGGAGTTCGCTTGCGTACGACTTTGCACGCGTGTACTCCTCCACCGTCGTATGACCGCGCGCAATGCGCTTTTGAAGTTCTCCGTCCATATAGAAGGTATTCGCATATGCTGCCATCCCCGCAAACTTCAGATTGTACCAACGGAAGGTTTCTTCGCCGCCCGCGCGGATTTTCCGGGCAACATTGCGGTACTTTTCAAAGCGCTCGTTGGCTTCCGAGAACAACGGGTTGTGCAGGATACTTCCTTGCAATCGGAGTTCAAAGGAAATATCAATGCTCGCCAGATCGTCCCCCTTATCATACGTTTCCATGATATAGGGATTCGTCTCTCTGAGATCCTCAAATACACCGCGATTCTTCTCCGCCGCGCGCTCCGTCAGCTCCTTCTGCTTCGCACGCCACGATGTATAGAACTCCTCCATCGAGCCTGCCTTGATCTCGCCGTCGTAGCGCTTGGTGCTCCGCATCAGACGCGCAATGTATTCGCCGTCGCTCTCGTCGCGCCCGCGAGCACTGATCTCGACACGGTACGCGGGTGCCTCCACGCGCCCCGCCTGTACCGCATCGTTTTTCTGCGCCGCGTTTGCGTTCGTCGTCTTTGCCGCCTCATATGCAGACGACACTCCTCCATTCACCCGCATTGTCATAGTCAGCACTCCTTTGCCGCTTCCAAAATAATAACGATGATTAGTTATTCTCCCCCCCCCGCGTTTTTCCTGCTTTATCGGAAATTTTTCACGCAATATCCCCGCCGACGCAGACCGTGCGCGTGCCGATCTGAGCGATGTGGACGGGCAGCCCGTAGAGTGCGCTCATGCCCGCCTCGTCGATGACCTCCGCCGCCGCGCCGTGCTTCCAGAGGGTCTTATCCTTCAGCACGAGTGTCTCCGCCGAGAGGTAAAGCGCGTGATCGGGGAAGTGCGTCGTCATCAGGATGCCGATGCCCTGCGCGTGGAGGCGCAGGACAAGGTCGAGGAAGCGGTGCGCGTTACCGAAGTCGAGGTGTGCTGTCGGCTCGTCGAGGATGAGGAGCTCCGGCTGCTGCGTGAGCGCCGCCGCGAGCAGGACGAGCTGACGCTCGCCGCCCGAGATGTTCGTATAGGGCTGCTCCGCGAGATGCGCGATGCCAAGAAAGTGCAGGTGATGCAGGGCAAGCTCCGCCTCGCGCTCTCCGGGCGAGCCGAAGTAGCGCATGTGCGCTGTGCGCCCCATCATGACGACATCGAGCACACGGAAGGGAAAGGTCGGCGTGTGGTTCTGCGGGATGTAGGCGATCTTTCGCGCAAGCTCCCGCTGTCCATACGCACCGCGCTCCTTCCCGTCGAGGAGCACGCGCCCTGTGCCGCCATGCTCGCCCACAATACATTTCAGCAGGGTGCTCTTGCCCGTGCCGTTCTTTCCGAGAATGCAGTAAATCCCCGTGCCCGCGAGGGAGAATGTCACATCCTCCAAGATTGTGCGCCGCACATCGTAGGAAAAGCCCAGCTGCTCTACGTCCAGTCTCACCAGCGCACCTTCTTTCGCAGGATAAAATAGATGAAGATTGGAATACTCACAATCCCCGTAATGACACCAATTGGGATTTCAAGTGCCGTGAGCGTGCGGCAGAGGTCGTCGATGACGAGCAGATAGACGATGCCGAGCGATGCGGACACGGGCATCAGCCGCCGAAAGTCGGGACCGACGATCATACGCGCGAGATGCGGGATGACGATGCCGACCCAGCCGATGATGCCGGAGATACTGACGACGAGCGCAGTGACAAGTGTCGCGGCAAGGATGATGACGGCGCGGTCACGTCGGACGGCAACACCCATCGACTGCGCCTCCTGCTCGCCCATGCTGAGGATGTTGATCCGCCAGCGGTAGAGGAACAGCAGCGTCAGTGCCGCAAGATAGGCAGGCAGGATGAGCAGCAGCCCATCGAACTTGACACTTGCGAGCGAGCCCATGAGCCAGTAGACGATCTGCGGCAGCTTCTCCTGCGGATCGGCGGTGAATTTTAAGAGTGCCACGAGCGAGGAAAAGAATGCGCTCACAAGCAGCCCCGAAAGAATCATCGTGACGGATGCGCCGCGCTTTCGTCCCGCGAGGAGGAACGTCAGCCCCACGGACACGATGCCGAACACGAGTGCCGCCATCTGCACGCCCGCCGCCGGCAGCGAGAGCACGATCGCAAGTGCCGCGCCGAAGCCAGCGCCATTTGATACGCCGAGCGTGTAGGGGCTGGTGAGCGGATTGCCAAAGAGCGCCTGAAAGACGCCGCCCGCAACGGCAAGCCCGCAGCCTGCAACGACCGCGCCGAGGATGCGCGGCAGGCGCACGTCATAGATCATCGAAACCTCCATCGCGGTCACGTCGGGCGGCAGCACGCCCGTAAAGTCCGCAAGGAGAATCTGGTAGACGTGCGTGGGAGAGATATGATATGCGCCGAGCGTCAGCGAGTAGAGGATGCACGCCAAAGGGAGCAGGACGAAAAGAACGCCCTGCCCCTCTTTGACATACGTATTCAGCCGCGTCATTTCCGCTGAATGCCTTCTGCGACCGTGCCTGTAAACGGCACGCCGTAGAAGGTCTCATAGAACTTTTTCGCACGCTCCATGACCACGTCTGCGCTCACCTTGTCCGGGTAGAGCATATGCGCAAGCCAGAGTTCGCCGAGCGCGACCGAGTCCGCATCGGGGTTGCCCCACGGCTTCGCCCAATACGGTGCTTCGATCACGTTTCCGTTCTGCACGGCACGCAGCTGTGCATAGGCAGGATCCGTCGTGAATTCCTTGTAGATCTCGGGATGGCGGTCCTGCGAGATGATGACCTCGGGGTTCCACTTTGCCAGCGACTCGACGTTGTACTCGCCAAATCCTTGAACGTCCTTCGCCACAGGGTTCACGCCGCCCGCACGCAGGATCATACAACCGACATACTTGTCGTTGCCGTAGACCCTGTGCTTGCTGCTGACGGGAATCGCCGTTACGCGCTGATCGTCAGGAATCTCGCCAATTGCCTTCTCGACGATGGCGCGGCTCTCCTCGGCAAATTCCCAGAGTTCCTTTGCCTTCGCATCGCGTCCCGTGAGATGTCCCAAAATCTCGATTGCACCACGCAGTCCATCCGTATATGCCTTGTCCGCGTTCGAAAGGCGCGGGTTCTGCGCCTCCGCCTGCTTGCCCTCGCCGCGCGGTGAAATGACAGCGACGGGAATGCCCATCTCGCGCAGCTTCGCCGCCGAGCCTTGATCGGACTGCGGTGCGACGATCACGATGTTGGGCTTCAGCTTTGCGATCTCCTCAATGTTCGGCTGCGTGAGTGTGCCCGGCGTCGGCAGCGTCTTGATCGTTGGCCAGATGTCCGCGATGTAGTCGCCGAGATCACGCTGCCAGGTCGACTCGACGCCGACGATCTTGTCCTGTCCGCCGAGCTGGCAGATGATGTCGAGCGATTGATGCTGCAGAACGACCATGCGCTCCACAGGAGCCTTGACCGTCACCTCGTTGCCCGCCTGATCGGTGAACGTGTAGTTCTCCGCTGCTGCGGGCTTCTGCTCCGCCGCCTGTTTTGCCTCCTGCCCACAGCCCACAAGCAGCACCGCCATAAAGACGGCGGCGAGGAGAGTGGTCAAGCTGCGCAAGCAAATCGTTTGTCCTCTCATACAATCCGGCTCCTTTCGCGGCATCTGCCGCAGTCCTTGAACAGCGAACATTTTCCCAATAAAAAATGTCCGCCGGAAAATCCAGCGAGCAATTACAGCGCACAAAAAGAGCGCAGTCCCCCTGCCGGTTTTCCTTTGCAATGCAGACAAATGTCTGCGGGCAGGGAAGGACGTTTCCATACCTTCCCCCGTGACCGCAATCCCAGAGCCGCAGTCAGGCTGACGCACCATAGCATATGCCACAGGTACGGCAGCTCGAAAAACATAAAGATATATAGAGTTCGCATGAGTATAGCATGAGATTCCGAATAATACAATGAAAAAATCAAACGACGGGTCTACGTCAAATGTTACGGACATGCGTGCTCCACGCAAACACTTAGTTGCGCAAGCGTTCGTGTGCTTGTACGCTCAAATACCGCCAGACTTCTTAAACGCGCTGCGCTTGAACGAAAGAAGTCCGGCGGGGCGTACCGCACAAGCGGTCAACGTCATCCAATCACACCTCGCTAACGCTCGTGTTCTTGGGACGTTTTCCCATGCGACCTGTTCCCCAATCAGCTTCGTCCTATGGACTTGCTTCTTGGACAGGTCAGTATTTTCCCGCTTGCTCCACTAGGGTTTGCTTAGGAGCATCGCTGTCCATATTCTTCCGTAACATTTATCATAGAACCATCACGACATTGCCCCTGCCAATCGTCCGTCTTGCAAAATCCAACATATTCATGTAGAATATAATAGCATTGGTATTAAAATTTATAGGAGGTATCTTATGTTTCTGACACGATGCACACATG
>CAUVFG010000096.1:0-5322 GCA_963551125.1 uncultured Selenomonas sp.
CTCAAGATCTACATCTGCAACGTCATGACGCAGCCCGGCGAGACGGACGGCTATACGGCGTCCATGCACGCAGAGGCAATCGTGCGGCACGCGGGGCGCGGGGCGATCGACTTTATGCTCGTCAACAGCGCGCCGATCTCGGATGCGCTGCGCGAGAAGTATGCAGCGGAGGGCATTGTGCCCGTCGCCGTGGACGAGGCGGCGATCAACGCGCTCGGCATCGGCTTCGTTGCGGCAGACATCATCAATCAGTCGGATGCCGTCCGGCATGACCCGGACAAGCTCAGCCGCAACGTCATGCGCATGATCTACGATTTTCGGGTGAGCTGAGATGCCTTCGTTTGCCTCGGATGTAAAGAATGCGCTCTCGCGCACGGACACGGAGCGCGCGTGCTGCCAGACGGCAGAGCTTGCCGCGCTCCTGCGCATGGGCGCGTCGATGGTGACGGACGGGGAGCACGGGCTCGGGCTGCGGTTCGAGGCGGCGAGTGCCGCTGTTGCACGCCGCGTGATCCGTCTCCTGCGCACGATGGACACGGCAATCGAAACCTCGGTTGCCATGGAGCGCACGCCGCAGCTGCGGCGGCGTACATACATCGTCAACATTGCGGCAGGGGCGGCAGTTACGCCGCTGCTCGAGCGCCTCGGCTTCCTTGCGGGCGGGGAGACTCTGCGTGCGGGGACGGATGTACAGCTCCTGCGGCGAAAATGCTGCCGCGCGGCGTATCTGCGCGGCGCATTCCTCGGCGGTGGAAGTGTGAACCGACCCGAGGCGAGCTGCCATCTCGAGATTGCGGCGCGGAGTGCGTCGATGGGGCGGGCGCTGCATGCTCTCCTGCGCCGCTTGCATTTTCCTGTAGGGTTAACCGACCGACATGACACGTACGTCGTCTATCTCAAGGAGGGGGATGCCATCATGGATTTCCTCGCGCTGATCGGCGCGGAGGAGGCGGCGGAGGAGATCGAGGTTGCGCGCAACCTCAAGGAGGTGCGTGCGCAGGTGAATCGGCTCGTCAACGTGGAGACGGCGAATCTGCAGCGTGCCGTGGACGCAGCGGCGGATCAGCTGGTGGCGATCGAGCGCCTCGCGGCGGCGGGGCGGCTTGCTATGCTTTCCGACGATCTGCGCGAGACGGCAGAGATGCGACGCGCCCATCCGGAACTCTCGATGGCGGAGCTCGCGGCACTCTGTCACATTAGTAAGTCAGGGATGAGTCATCGCCTGCGAAAAATCCGCAAGGCGGCAGAGGAGGTATCAATTTGATCCGTAGAATTACGCGGCTGCTCTCGAAGGGGCTGCCGCTGCCCGTGCTCCTGCTCATGGCGTTTGCAGCGTGGATTCTGACCGCAGAGCCGCCGACGGGCTTTCCCATCCTCGAGTACCACATGGTGACGGAGAACCCGCAGCCCGACGCGAAACCGTATGTGGTGCCGCCTGCGGACTTTGCCGAGCAGCTCGATTATCTCACTGCCGAGGGGTATACGACGATCACGCCGCAGGACTACGCACGCGCGCGCAAGGGCAAGCAAACGCTGCCAGAAAAGCCCGTCATCCTCTCCTTTGACGACGGCTACGAGGACAACTACCGCGTCGTCCTGCCCATGCTCGAGGAGCGCGGGATGAAGGCGGTCTTCTACATGGTGACGAACGACATCGGACAGCCCGGCTACCTCACATGGGACAACCTCTTTGCGATGGAGCGGCGCGGCATGGAGATCGGCAGCCACACGGCGAATCACATTCCTCTGACAACGCTCTCACGTGAGCAGCAGCGTGATGAGCTGCGCCTCTCGAAGCTGATGCTTGAGTGGAAGGGCATGAAGACGATCTATAGCTTCTCCTATCCGAACGGCGCCTACGACGACGGGGTCGTCGCCATGCTCCAAGAGGAGGAGTATCTGACCGCCGTGACGGGCGAGGCGGGGCTGAACAGCCTTGACACGAATCCGTATCGCCTGCATCGCGTGAACATCGCGCCGCCGCGTCTGGGGCTGATGGAGTTCCGCCTGCGCCTCATGAAGGCGGACATCGCGGCGCGCCTGAACGTACGGCTCGCCCAGCTGCCGGACGGCGTGCGTGAGCGAATCGATAGCCTGCGTGCGCTCCTGCGCAATGATCTATAAAAAATGAAGGGAATGTTAATCGAGGGAAATGAATAAGGGACTCTTTCAGAAAATGGCGGCACTGACGCTCGCTCTCATCAGCATGGCGGGACAGGTGTATGCCGCAAAGAATGATGGCAGTACGACCGTTGTGCGTGAGCGCGGCACGGGTCAGGCGAATATCCGTGACCGTGTCACGAGCATCCTAAGATCGACAGAGCCGCCGCGTAACCGCGTCTTTTCGCCGGGCACATCGCGTCTCATGCGCCTCTGGCCGGTGGAGTCCTACGATACCGGCGGCACGCTGCTCTTCTCCGACAGTCCCGAGTATGTCAAGGAGAGCGGCATCCTCTACCGTGATACGGTGACGGGGGACGCGCGCGTTCTCTACTACCATCTGAACGATACCGCGCAGCCGAAGAAGGTCGCAGTCATCCTCGAGACGGAGGCGGATCTCGCGACGGTCTCCGTGACGCGTGGGGCGGCGGCTGCGCCGAGTACGGACTATCTGCACGTCGGCAAGGCGACGCAGATCGGCTATTTCGACACGCGGGAGATGGATGAACGTATCTATGTGACGAAGGAACGCCCGCGCCTTCTCGTGCCCGAGATGAATACTACTGTGCTTGCACCGGGACAGCTCGCCTACGGTGTCTATGATTTCCACACGAATGTGCCCGTGCGCGTTTCGGTCATCATGTACGGGGCGGATGTTGACCCGTTTGCTTTCCTACGTATTGCGCGCGTGCTGCCGCGCGATAAGATCGCCCTGCGCGGGACGTTCCGCGGGATGAACCGCGTTATCACTTCGCAGAAAACCTACCGTCCGACGATGGATGGCGCCGTCTACTTCCCGATCGGTGACAATATCCACGATGTCTACCGTCGTGGCACCGACGCGACAGATGGATCCCCCGTTGTCAACTACGGCAACTACGGCATCCTCTACCAGATCCATATTCCGACGGCGGGGCGGGAGAATACGCGGTACTTCCTGAGTCCTCTCGGCGGCGTGTATGCGGGAGCAATGCGTGTGGAGAGCGGGGCAAAACGCACACTCCTCCAGACGCCTGCGACGCGCGCCTACTTCGGCGACCAGACGCTGCCCGAGGCGGAACAGGTGGCCGAGGCGCGCGAAGAGGGGCTGCTCTTCCTGACGCAGTACACAGAGCTCGCCGATCTCGGTTCCTACACGAGTGCCCAGCCGGTGCAGTTCGAGTATTCACCGCCGGGGGCATCGAATCTGCCGGTGAATATCATTCTTATACCGGAAAAATAGCGGCTTGAAAGATATTTTTTTCATATAGGAAGGTTTTTTCTTATGTGCGTTGAATAATATAAAATAGCGAACAGTACACACGAAATCATTCATATCCGGGTGGATCAGGGAGGAAAAAAACCATGGCAGAAGAGACGAAGATTGACCACGAGCGCCTGCTCTCCGCGATTGAGCAGATCGCAACCTCGACGCAGACGGTCTACGAGGCGATTGAGCAGGTGGCAAAGAGCGCGACGGAGCTCGCGAGCGCAGGACAGGAGTCCGTGAAGCAGGCGAAGTTCCTGCAGGAGCGCAATGCGGATACCATCAAGGTCATCGACTTCATCACGAATATCGCAGGACAGACGAATCTGCTCGGTCTGAACGCAGCCATTGAGGCGGCGCGCGCCGGTGAGCAGGGACGCGGCTTCGCCGTTGTTGCCGAGGAGGTGCGCAAGCTCGCCGAGCAGTCGCGCGAGGCGACGGAGCGCATTCAGGTAACGCTGAATGAGATGAATCGTGCTGTTGAGGACATCTCGAAGTCCATCGAGACGACCGGCTCCATCAGCGAGCAGCAGGCGGCGTCGACGCAGGAGATCACGGCGAACCTCTCGCATGTGACGCGTGCGGCGGATGAACTGAAGGACTACATCAAGAATCTCGCCTGAGCGAAAAAAGGGGCGCTTTGAGCGTCTAGGTAATACGCACAAGAGCATAGCAAAGGGGCTGTTGTACAAGTCGAGTGACTTTATGCAACAGCCCGTTTCTATGCCTATTTCTTTTTTGACTTCTCTTTTCCCTTTGCGCGCGCCTTTGCGGCCTTCTCCTTTGCCTTTGCCTTGTCGCTGACCTTCTTGTCCTGCTGATACTTTGCATAGTCGACGCCCATGCTCGCCAGCTTGTGCTTGATCGTCATGATCGGGTGGCGCAGGAACATGCCACGCTGTGTGCTCTGCATGATCGTGAGGAACTCCTGCGTCGCCTTCGCACCAAAGCACGGGCGGTCGCAGCGGTCACAGATCGGCTTTGTGATGCCGTAGGGGCAGCGGTCGATCTTCGTGAAGACGGTCGCGAGGAGCGCTGTGCAGGAGGGGCAGAGCTTGCCGTTCTTCGGGCTGTGGTGCTTCCTGCAGTAGACGCCGAAGGTCTTACGGATATTCTCCTTCTCCTTCGGGATGTTGTTCTTGAGTTCGGGCGGTTTGCGCTTCGGGAGGAAGCGTGAGAAGATGCTCATGCGATTCACCTGTGCTTTCGTCTTATATGTGGAAGTGCGTTTCTCTCCATTTCGTCATTTTACCGATTTTTTAAGGAAAAAGCAAGGGAGAAGTCTGCGTGACTTTTGAAGGGAAATGGGGTACAATGCAGATATATGAGTGTTCAGGAGGGTACGATGCGGACAGATGAGAGACGGCGCTCACGGGGGTATCAGCGTGTGGATGACCAGCCTGTAGAGGGCATCGAGGAGGGGCAGCTGCGCAGGCTGCTGACGAATACGATCGACACGATCGAGGACAACAAGACGCAGATCTTCGACATCTATCAGAATACGCGCAGCGAGGTGGATGATGCGCGGCAGCGTCTCGCGGAGCTCAAGCAGCGCGTTGCGGAGAGCATTGAGCGCGTGGATGCGCTCGCGGCGGATGAGCAGCAGGCGAAGCAGAAGCTCGCGGAGGTGAGCCGGAATTTTGCGGAGCACACGGAGGATGAGATCCGCAGTGCATACGAGGCCGTGTCCATCATCCAGATCAACCTTGCGATTGAGCGCGAGAAGGAGCAGTCCATGCGCGTGGAGCGCGACAAGCTCGAGATCCGTCTGCGCTACCTTTATAATGTGGTGGCGCGCGCGGAGCATATGGCGCTCTCCATCGGCTCGGTACTCAGCTATCTCAGCACACAGGTGAGCGGTGTGCTCTGGAAGATCGAGGCGGTGCAGAAGGACAAATTCGTCGGCGCGCGCATCA
>CAUVFG010000097.1:0-5317 GCA_963551125.1 uncultured Selenomonas sp.
TGTCCGAGCTCGTTATGACGATCTCGAAGCAGACGAACCTTCTCTCACTGAATGCCTCCATCGAGGCTGCACGCGCGGGCGAGGCAGGGCGCGGCTTCTCCGTTGTGGCGGAGGAGGTCAGAAAACTTGCCGACAGCAGCCGCGATGCCGCAAGTAAGATCTTCGAGGCACTCGAATCGATGGAGAAGGCGGCAAGTCATATCACCGAGCGTATCAAGTCCATCAACGGTCTGATTGAGAATCAAGCGGCTAATATGAAGGAGATCAGTGCCTCTGTCGAGGAAGCGAAAGCGATGTCCGACAACATTGAGGAGCTGTCAAAGAAATTGTAAAGTGAATTGCGCCCCGCGGGTCGGCGTTCATATCCGGCGCGTGGGGTGTTTTCTTTTTAGGAATCGCTGATAAAATAGACCTTCAGATTGGCGTAGATTTTTTCGTCCGAACAAGGAGGCAAACCGGACGCATAGTCAAAGCTATGTGGAGGATCGAGGGCACAGTGCAGGCAAAAAAGATGCGTCAAGATGATGGTGCTGAATTTATCAGTGCTTCCTTTATTACATGGAATCATGTCGACAAAGAGCCTGAATTTATTGACAGCGCTCTGTGATTGAAATATAATATGAAGAACGGCTATTTATGCAAGATTGTTATTGGAATTATGAATCTATATGGGGAGAATGGATGGGCTTATGACTTTTGATATGAATCTCGTCGTCAACTCATTCCCACTGCTGCTCATCGGCGCGGGGGTTACGATACAGATCACGGTGCTCTCGACGGCGATCGGCTTTGTGATCGGTCTGATCGTGGGTGTGGCGCGTATCTCGAATCTGCGCGTGCTGCGTATGCTCGCGGAGGTCTATGTAGAGTTCTTCCGTGGGACGCCGCTGCTTGTGCAGATTTTTCTGTTCTACTTTGCGCTGCCTGTCATCACGGGGCAGCGCATTGATCCGTTCATCGCGGCGATCTCTGCGTGCGGCATCAACTCGGGCGCGTATGTGGCGGAGATCTTTCGCGCGGGCATCCAGTCGGTTGACGACGGACAGATGGAGGCGGGGCGTTCGCTTGGTATGACGTGGCTGCAAACGATGCGCTACATCATTGTGCCGCAGGCGTTCAAGCGCGTCATTCCGCCGCTCGGCAACGAGTTCATCGCCATGCTCAAGGATTCGTCCCTCGTGTCGGTCATCGGCTTCGAGGAGCTGACGCGACGCGGGCAGCTCATCATCGCAAAGACCTATGGCTCGTTTGAAATATGGATGAGCGTCGCCGTCATCTATCTCGTGATGACGCTGACGATCTCGCGCTTTGTCGCATATCTGGAGCGGAGGTATCGCGTTCATGATTGAAATTAAGGGACTGCGCAAGGCGTTTGGTGCGGATGAGGTGCTGAAGGGCATTGACCTCTCTATTGCAGAAAAAGAAGTTGTCGTTATTATCGGCCCGTCGGGGTCGGGGAAAAGCACGCTGCTGCGCTGCATGAACCATCTCGAGGAGCCGACGGCGGGCGAGGTCGTTGTCGACGGCATTACGCTCTCAAGTGAAGCGAATATCAACAAGGTGCGCGAAGAGGTCGGCATGGTGTTCCAGCGCTTCAACCTCTTTCCCCATATGACGGTGCTCGAGAATATCATGCTCGCACCGATGAAAGTCAAGCACATCGCAAGGAGCGAGGCGGAGAAGACGGCGCGGGAGCTGCTTGCGCGTGTGGGGCTTGCGGAGAAGGCGGACGCCTATCCCGACAATCTCTCGGGCGGTCAGCAGCAGCGCGTTGCCATCGCACGCGCCCTTGCCATGCGTCCGAAGGTCATGCTCTTTGACGAGCCGACCTCGGCACTCGACCCGGAGATGGTCGGTGAGGTGCTGGATGTCATGCGCGCGCTTGCACGCGAGGGCATGACGATGGTCATTGTTACACACGAGATGGGGTTTGCCCGCGAGGTGGGCGACCGCCTGCTCTTCGTGGACGAGGGGCGCATCATCGAGTCGGGTGCGCCGCGTGAGGTGTTTGAGAACCCGCAGGAGGAGCGCACGCGCAGCTTCCTCTCGAAGGTGCTCTGATTGATGCAGCTGCGCGGGAATCTGATGCTGCTTGCGGCATCGTTCTTCTGGGGGACGACCTTCGTTGCCCAGATCCTCGGAATGGAGGGGCTCGGCCCATATACCTATGCGGCATGCCGCTTTGCACTCGGTACGCTGTTCATGTGGGCACTCTGGTATGCCTATCGCGGCAAGCGTGCGGCGGAGCGCCGCGCGGGGACGTTTCGCTCGGGCTTTCGCGCGGGAATTCCCGTCGGGCTTGCGATGTTCGTCGGCGTGACGCTGCAGCAGGTGGCGCTCCTCTATACGACGGCGGGCAAGACGGCATTCATCACGACGCTCTACATCGTGCTCGTCCCGCTCGCTGCCGTTCTGCTCGGACAGCGCGTCCGCATACTCCAATGGTGCGGTGCGTTCCTTGCCTTTGCGGGCGTCTACTTCCTCTCTGCACATGGAGAGGTCACCCTGAACACAGGGGATGTGCTTGTCTTTATCTGCTCGTTCTTTTGGATGGCGCAGATTCTCTTGATCGACCGCTTTGCACGAACGGTGGACGCCATCGAGCTGTGCTTTATGGAGATGATTGTCTGTACGCTTGGCAGTGCTGCTCTCGCCGCCATCTACGAGAGCTTTGCATGGGGCGATGTGTGGCATGCGGCTGTGCCGATTCTCTACGCGGGCATTCTCTCCTGCGGCGTTGCCTACACCTGCCAGATTCTCGGGCAGGCATATGTAGAGCCGACGCAGGCGGCGATCCTCATGTCGACGGAGGCGATCTTTGCCGCCGTGGCAGGCTGGATCGTCCTCGGTGAGACAATGAGCGGTGTTCAGATCCTCGGCTGTGTGCTCCTCCTCGGCGGTGCTCTCATGACGCAGATGCCAAGGCGCACAGGACAATAGCAGTTCGCAAATTCATTCCTGCCTCGATAAGGAGTTTTCCATGCCGGCAGCTGAAATTATTAAACCGAAAATCACGATCAAGGTGGTCGGCGTGGGCGGCGGCGGCAATAACATCGTGCGCTGTGTGCGCGAGAAATACGATCTGGACATCACGCTTATCGGGCTCAACTCCGATCTGCGCCAGCTGAAAACCCTGTATAAACAGGGGATCACGGTGCTGCCTGTCGGCGATAAACTGACGAACGGGCGCGGCACGGGCGGCAGGGTCGAGATCGCTGAGCAGGCGGCACGCGCGGAGGAGAAGGCGATTCGCAAACTGCTCGAGGGCGCGGATCTTGCCATCATTACGGCGACGATGGGCGGCGGGTTTGGCACGGGCGCTGCGCCTGTTGTTGCAGAGATCGCCCGGGACATGGGCATCCTCTCCATCGGCGTGGTGACGACGCCGTTTCACTTCGAGATGGCGCGCAAGATGCAGACGGCGCAGGTGGGCATTGTCCAAATGCAGGGCTATACGGATGCCTTTATTACAATACGCAACGATAATCTTCTCAAGATCGCGCCCAACCGCGATCTCTCCTTCATCGACGCATTCTCCCTCGCGGATGAGGTGCTGCGCCAGACGGTTGGGTGTGTGGCGGAGCTGATCCTCACCACGGGCGTGATCAACATCGATTTCTCCGATGTGACGACGATCTTCCGTCAGAGTGCGTCCAGCGACACCATGCTTGCCATCGGCGCGGACGAAACCCCGCAGAAGGCGGTGCGCAAGGCGATCGAGAGTCCCCTGATCGACCGCGATGTGACGGGTGCGCGCGGTGTCGTGCTCAACCTCACGGGTGGTCCGGAGATGAGCCTGCGCGATGTGGATGAGGCGGTGCACTACATCCATAAGACGGCACATCCTGAGGTCAACGTCATCGTGGGGCTCGTCGTGCAGGAGGGGATGGCGGGCAAGGTGCAGGCGACGCTCATTGCAACGGATTTTGACGACAGCTATGTGCCGGCATCGCAGGGGTGATGCGCAGCGTTCTGCGGCGGACTTGCCGAGGCAGGGCGAATCAGGCGCACGAAGATGATAGTATGTGAAAGGAGGAACGCAGGTGCAAAAGATACTGCATGAAATGCACGCTTGGATGAATGAATATATGCGCTCCTTCCGCACGGATGACCCCAACGTCATGATCGGGATCCGTCTCAAAGAGATTCATACGGGCTATGTGACGGCGAATGCGCGTGCACTTGCGAAGCATCTCGGATGCAATGCGCATGATATGGCACTTGCCGAGATCATCGGACTCTTTCACGATGTGGGGCGCTTCCGTCAGTACGCCGTCTACCAGACGTTCAACGATGCACAATCGGAGGATCATGCGGATCTAGGATTGAAAGTACTCGCGGAAGAAGTGGACTTTTTGGAGCGTCTCGCGCCTGCGGATGCCGATGTCGTCCGTTTTGCCATCAAATACCACAACAAGAAGGAAATTGCCCCGACGGATGATCGGCGAAAACTGTTCTTTGCAAGGCTCATCCGTGACGCGGACAAGCTCGACATCTATCGCGTGCTGCTGCCGTTCCTCTCATCCGAGGGGGCGGAGAAGGCGCCGAACTTCGTGCCGTCGGATGCGGCGCAGGAGATCAGCCCCGATTTCGTCGCGGACTTTGCCGCAGGGCGGCAGGCGGACTACTACCGTCTGCGCACGCACGGCGACCGCAAGATCGTGCGGCTTCTGTGGATTTATGACATCAATTTCGCATGGACTCTGCGCCGCATTGTGGAACGTGGCTATGTAGACGCCTTTATTGAGAGCCTTCCGGCGCAGGAGGGGGTTGCCGATGGAGTCGCGCGTCTGCGCGCCTACATTGAGCGTCGCTGCGCACAGAACGATTGATTGGAATTATACAGATCGAGGGAATACCATGGCAGACGTAAAGACATCGAATTTTATCCGAAATATCATCGACGAGGATCTGCGTGCGGGACGCCACGCGGAGGGGATTCACACGCGCTTTCCACCTGAGCCGAACGGCTATCTGCACGTCGGACACGCAAAGTCCATCTGCCTCAATTTCGGCGTTGCAGAGGACTACAGCGGGCTGTGCAATCTGCGCTTTGACGACACGAATCCGACGAAGGAGGATGTCGAGTATGTGGACTCCATTCAGGAGGACATCCGCTGGCTCGGCTTTTCGTGGGGCGACCGTCGCTTTTATGCCTCGGACTACTTCGAGCAGATGTATGAATATGCAGTCGTACTCATAAAAAAAGGGCTTGCCTATGTGGACGACCTCACGGCGGATGAGATCCGTGCCTATCGCGGCACGCTGACCGAGCCGGGGAAGGAGAGCCCCTACCGCAATCGCTCCGTGGAGGAGA